>NZ_JBFULJ010000189.1:0-5885 GCF_056400385.1 Priestia sp. P5_B4 | reverse complement strand
GTGTGAGCCTAAAGAGGGAGATGACACTACGTTTCTAGCTATCTTAAAAACTAAAAAGGGAGACCTTATTTACCCTGCTGGAAATGAACATAATTCGGATTTGATCAATTCTCTTATGATAAAGGCAAATGAAATCTTAGACTCAACAGAAGCAATATATAAAAGTGATCTTGACCCAGAAACGCTAAACAATAAAGTTGTCACTTTTGTTAATCAAGACTTAGACCCAACAACCGATGAAAATACAGTTATGAATTTTGACTTGGGTGGAGCTCTTAGTAGTATTGGGAACGCTATTGGGAACACAGTAAAATCAGGTGTGGAAGCAGTGAAAAAAGAAGCCGAGGAAATTGGAAAAGAAATCGTAAAAGCTGGAGAAAAAGTTGGAAAAACAATCGTACAAGTTGGAAATATTGCCGTAGATATAGGGAAAGTATGTGCTGATCCTGAGAAATTTCATCAGCATATGGATGAACTTGATGAGCACATAAAGGGGAAATAAAAAACTAAATTGCTGAATGATGAAATCGTTCTTCTGCGAGATTCAATAAGACCCTTGAATAAAAATTAATCTATAACATAAGCCAAATTCCTTAACGTACAGGCATTTGGCTTTTTTCGAGTCGAATTTTGCTTAGTGTACAAAAAGTAATTTACCTTTATAGACGATATGTCATATTCAATTTTAGATCATTGTGTACTTGCAATAATGAATAATATTCTATATGTTGAGCGAACTACAAAAGGGGCGTAACCCCTTCCATTTATGACATTTTCTTTTTTCTTCATTTGCTGTTAGTATATTTTTTAGGAAATAGGAACAAAATGTAATCGAATACCTTCCRAMATTGGTATTTCTAACCCACTTTCTTTAATGAAAAGCTACTGTTGAGGCACAGTAGCTTTTCTATTTTAGGCTGTATATGCTATACAAACTTAGTTTACATAAGACTGATTATGTTTAGTTTCACTTTCTGTCATATAATTAAGTAAATATAAACATACTTTATTAAAAATAATGTTATCATTTACACACGTTATAGAAAAAGTCCACATTTGTCGTCACTAAGTATAAATAGTAAAACCTTAAAAATATATAAAATACTTTAATGTTTACTTAAAGAATAACAAAACGTAGACAAGGTTATTTTCTATAAATATAGTGAATGACAACATTTTTTTAAAAGGTATATGTATATGAATCTACAAATCTGGCCAGACTACTAACGTATTCCCCCTATTCCAATAAATTTGAAAATCCTTTGCAGGTTTGCAAAGGATTCTTTTTTTTGTTCACTTAATTATGAGATTATAAATCTAACTTACTTTTTTAACTTATTTTGCTTAAAATATTTGGATCAGGTTAATAGGCTACAAGCACCACATAAAAAAGCCAATGTACAAGAGTCCAAAAGATACAAATAAAATATATTTTAATATATGTAGACGTGTTTGAGACGTCATATTTGGTTCATTACTTTTCACTTCTTGATTCATTTCTAGTTACCTCTCACTTTGGTCGAAAATATACACATTTGATCTAAAACTAATATTTAAAACGAGTCCCATCAAACACATGCTACTCATAAGAGAACTGCCCCCATAGCTTATAAAAGGTAAAGGAATGCCTGTAATAGGTAGAAGACCTATACACATTCCTACGTTCTCAAGAACATGGAAGAAAATAACGGATATAATTCCTGTACAAATGTACGTAGAATATTTATCCTTTGTATGAAATGCTACCGTTATAATTTGATAAATTAATACCATAAACAAAAGGAGAACCAAACTTGTTCCCACGAATCCATAATTCTCTCCAATTGCACTAAAAATGAAATCTGAATGCTTTTCCGGAACATACACAGCATAATGGGAGGTATCTCGCCCTGATATAGAACCCGAACCAATTGCCTTTACAACCTGCAAGTAGTTGTAGGAAAGACTTCCAGCATATGATTCTGGATCAAACCACGCATAAATACGATCAAACTGGTAGGGGTGTAAATGAAGATATTTTTCTAGGATTGCCGCATGATTCAGTACCATATATAAAATGATAGAAGCGACTACTCCCATAGAAGTAAAAATAGGAAGAATGAGCTTCCACGTGACACCTGAAATAAATAACATCATAAAAAATAAAAAAATCATTACGAGTGCTGTTCCCAAATCGGGTTGTTGCATAATCAAAAGTATCGGGATAGAAAGAGTTGCACCCAATTTTCCAATCAGCAGCAAATCACTCCTGACATCTCTAACTCTAAATTTTTCATTGTGTTGTTGAATTACTTTACTAAACGCTAATATTAATGAGATTTTCATGAACTCGGATGGCTGTATGGAACCAATTCCAGGAAGCACAAACCAACTTTTCGCATTGTTTTTGAGAGGAGCAATACTTGTGGGCGAAATAATTAGCAAAATAAGAATAAAAATAGTAAAACCGTAGAAAAACCACGTGATCCGATTCAATTGGTCTTCATCAGGCCTCATCATCATGAAGATAATGACTCCGCCTACAATGTACCATTCCACTTGTTTAACGACGAAGTTTGTTGTGTACTGTCCAGTTTGCTGGGCATTAAAAATAGCGACACAACTAATAATAAAAAATAACAAAAGGGTGAAAGCAAGCCCATAATTAAAGCTTTCTGATTTTTTACGTTCCATCTGTAAAACACCATTTCTATATAGATTTGTTGAGATCAATAATTAGACGCTTCAAACTTAAAATAGTTTTCAATTTTCGAGGGAAATTCACTTATATATATCGTAATTCGTTTGATTCAACTTAATGAGAAATACCCAAAGAAATAGCGAGTCTATTCCTGAGGGTATTAACCTGTCTATTTAATTTAGTTTTTTCTCTCTGTTATCGTAAATAATGATTTTATAAGAATCACCTTTTATTTTGGCCTTCATGTCTTTTGTTTGAAGGAATTCATCAATAACTTCCTCAAGTTCATTGGCAAACTGCTTATCCTTTTCAGAATGACTTAATGAGGTGTAGATGAGTAGTTGTGGTTCAGCATGAACAGAATATCCGATCGTTTCCACATGATATTTCTCTTTCCCTACTAAATCCTCACCAACTTCATTAATAATATCTCCCCATTTCCCTTCTTGATCACGTTTCTTGAGGTTTATTTTATATACTTTGATTGACATTTTTTCTTCTTTATTTTTAACGAGCACATTGTTAACTATTTGTTTAATCTCTTTAATATGGTTCTCAGTATCAGGTACCTCAAGTTCCACTTTCACATCTTGATCAAAACCTCCAATAGTGGAAGATAACACATGGTAATTATGTTCTTTCAATTCTGTATTAATCTCATGATCAATTTTATCGTATTTTTCTTGACGAGGATCAGGTTTATACTCATATTCAGAAGGGTCATATCTTGTAATCTTGACTTTATAACCGTCATAATGACGTGCTTCTAACCTATTTCTTACAATCTTACGAATATCACCTTTTACGCTCTTAAAGTATTTTTCTGTTCCCGTTACAGATATCTCAATCTGTTTTTTTCCGCCGTAATAAGTTTGACCTAAAGAATCAATTTTATATCCTTTTTTCTCAAGCTCTTTATACAATACATCAGATACAGGCTCTTGTTTAAACAGCTCTCCTAAGTAAGGGATTTTGGCAGCCACTTGGGCCATTGCTGGAGAAACAAATGCTGAACTAATGAATGCCCCACTCAAAATGACAAGTGCAATGCCACAGTAGGCAACATTTCTTAGAGAGCGATTTTGTTTCTTGAAGAATACATCTTTTTCAAATTTTACTGATTCTGATTGTTCCAATTGGTCAATGGCTTTTAAAAGTCGCTGTTTATGTTTTTGTTTTCGGTTTGATTTCCAGACCAATTCTTCATTCAATTTTTCCAGTGAACTATCATCCATAAAAGAATTAAACCGTTTCTTCATATACATATCCGTCCTTTACTAACTGCTTTCTCAAAGCAGGAATTGCTCTGAACTGTGTAGATTTTACTTTGCTTTCAGACCATCCTAGGATAGTAGCTGTATCTTTAACAGAAAACCCCTGCACTTTTCGTAGTACAATGACCTTTCTGTGGGCTTCTTTAAGCTTTTCTAACGCTTGATACAGTTCTAGAGAGGTTTCTTTCAACTCAATCATCTCTTGAGGTAGAGGATTATTGTCTGTTTTAGAAAGAACAAAATCTTTCAAAAGACTTAAGGGTTTTTGTTTCCTAAAATAATCCATGGTAACATTATGTGCAATACGGAACAGCCACGTCTTTTCGCTAGAGTTTTTCTGAAAGGAATCATAAGAAAGGTAAGCTTTTACAAATGTTTCATGCGTTAAATCTTCAGCTTGCTGATAATCTTTCACCAGCATTAAAATAAATTTTAATATGGCGTCGCTATGGTCGTCATACCAACGCTCGATTTCTTCTTTTTTTGTATTTTCCAATATCCTGACCATCCTTTTAACCAATATTCGTTACTTAGACGAGAGTTTTTCAAAAAAAGTTGTGTTTTTTATACAAAAAATAAAAAAACTCTCTTATTTGAGAGTTTTTAATAAAGATCTTCATACTTTTCCGTATCTGTTTCGTAAAATGAAAATATAGATACATTTTTTAAAACTTTCACTTACGCAATAGGGTAGTGCGAAATTGCTATGTAAAGATTGCATAACTGGTGCAACCTTTGAGTAAACTACTTGAGAAGTCTTTCAGGACTCCATTTACAACCTAATATTTATCAGTAGAAAAAGCTATCTTTCCTAAAGATGGCTTTTTCGCCTTGTAGTTAACATAAAACCATTTTCTAGGAACAAAAAAGCAGTTGAACATATCTATTTCAACTGCTTTTTTCTTTGATATTATTTATGAGTAGTTTTAAAAGAAACCAATTGTACAGCTTTCAGGCTTAGAGTTCTCAATAGTTTATAACTTAAATAGCCTATATAAGCACCAACAACATTGAGGATAATATCATCAACATCACTTTGTCCTCTATGTGCTACAAATTGGATAACCTCAATAATAAAACTAGCTAAGAGCGAATAAATAAGAACATTTTTTACGTTAATACACTTTTTAAATAATACAGGTAAGAAAAAGCCTAAAGGTGCAAATATAGCTATATTTCCAAATAGGTTATATAAAATCGTACTTAAATTAATATGATCAATGCCAGTTGCATACCACATAATTGATTTAAAAGGGATAATATTTATATTCATCTTCCAATCATAGGGATTGTATACGCCAGCTGACGACCTTCCTGGTCCACCTATTAAAATAATCCATACAACACATACGTAAAAGGAAAACAACACACCACTTAGGATTTTTAAAGGCATTTTATATGGAGAAATAACCTTATTTAATTCTTTACTCAAAGCTTTTTCATTTCCAAATGCTTGAGTAGCCAGTTTGATAGCTTCTTCCTCACTATATCCATCAACGATATACTCTTCTGTGAGAAGTAATAGGTGATCTTGGAGTTCTGATTCTAACTCTCTTTTTTCTACATCTGACATATCTGTTTGTTCAACAATATGCTTGATATAGTTCTTTAACTCTTTATTCAACTTAATCCCTCCGTACATACTTGAATAAGACGATTTACTTGTCTCCATTCGTTTGTTTTTCTATTTAGTTCTTCTTTTCCTATGTCGGTTAACTTATAATGTTTTCTTCTTGCTGCAGCTACAGAATCTMCCCAATAAGATTCTAAATATCCCTTCTTTTCTAGACGCTTCAAAGCCGGATATAACGTACCCTCGCTCATTTGATATAAGTCATTACTTTTATCTTTTAAACTTTTAGCAATTTCATAACCATATGTATAACCTTGTGCAATGACAGAAAGAACAAGTATATCAATACTCCCTTTCA
>NZ_JBFULJ010000188.1:0-5911 GCF_056400385.1 Priestia sp. P5_B4 | reverse complement strand
GACTTAAGACAGCTCAACTTAGCTAGCAAGCTACAAGATGAAATGGCTGTTTACATCCCAGCTGCTGGAGAAGAAATCCCGCCTTCATCTCCAGTTTCTTCAATCTCTTCCTCAGGAACTTCAAATGATCAGCCCCTTGTTAATATCAATACAGCGAACACTGATGAACTGCAAACGCTAAATGGCATTGGACCTTCAAAAGCGAGTGCCATCGTTTCATATCGAGAGGAAAATGGCTTGTTTCAAACAGTAGAGGATTTGGGGCAAGTATCAGGTATTGGCGAGAAGTCGCTAGAAAAAATCAAAGCTCAAATTACGGTACAGTAGAGACTTATTGACGAAGAAGGAAAAGAAACGCTACACTATGAAAGAGACAAGTATAATTATAATTATTCAGTTTTAAATAAAAAGGTAGGGAATGAGATGAACCGGATTTCATGGGATCAATATTTTATGGCACAAAGCCATTTGCTAGCCTTAAGAAGCACTTGTGAACGTCTGGCTGTTGGGGCTACAGTGGTGCGTGATAAACGTATTATAGCTGGAGGATACAACGGCTCGATCAGCGGAGGCGTGCATTGTGCTGACGAAGGCTGTTATGTGATTGATGGACACTGTGTAAGAACTGTTCATGCAGAAGTGAATGCACTCTTGCAGTGTGCTAAGTTTGGTGTGAAAACAGAAGATGCGGAAGTATACGTCACGCATTTTCCGTGTTTAAACTGCTGTAAAGCCCTTATTCAAGCGGGAATTAAAACAGTATATTACGCTAATGATTACAAAAATCATCCGTATGCTGTTGAGTTATTTCAACAGGCGGGAGTGAAAACAGCAAAAGTTGAACTTGATGAAGCAATCATTGACTTAAAAAGTAAAGAGAAGCTTCAATTTGTGACGGATGTTCTCGCTCGTTTAGAAAAAAGCGGAGCGGACGAAGCAGAAGTGATGAATTTACAGCGTGAAGCTCTCACTTTGTTTACGGCAAATTAAAGGTAAAAGAGGTTTTTTACTTAGTAACAGTAAGAAGCCTCTTTCTTTTAAGAAGAAAGGAGCTAAAAGTGAAAGGATATTATATTTACTGTGCTTTTAGCATGATGATAGCTTTATATGTATATGATAATCATTCCGCTGTAAGCCTGTTTTTGCTAATCGTGCTTTTCATTTTTCAATGGCTACAATGTCCGAGGAAAGTGGTTATTACTTCTGCACTGTTGAGTGTTTTGTGCGTCTGCCTATTAGCTGAGACAAATAAGCATAACAAAACGGTTCTTTTAACTGAATCTTCTTCTTTTACAGGCGAAATTTCATCTGTGCCGCATAGTGACGGCGACAAGCTTACTTTTAAGTTTACGGTTCAAAATGAAGAGGTCATGGCTTTTTATAAACTAAAAACGTTGGAAGAGAAACAGCAGCTCGAAAAGCTAACGATTCATCAAGTTTGTCAACTAGCGGGGCAATTAACTTCTCCTTCACCTGCTCGCAACCTTCATGCATTTGATTATCAGCAATATTTGTACCATCAGTCTATTCATTGGCAGCTTAACGTCAAGAGACTTGATTTGGTAAAATGCCAGCTCCCCACTCTAACTCCACTTACGTACCTTACCTTTATTCGTCAAAAAGGAATTAATTATATTCAACAAAATATGTCGGATCCAGGCGCTGGGTTTATGCAGGCACTAATTTACGGCGAGCGCACCGGCATCGAAGAAGAGAGTATCAAGCGCTATCAGCAATTTGGTTTAATACACTTGCTTGCCATATCAGGTCTTCATGTTGGACTGCTGACAGCAATGTGTTTTTATTTGCTCATTCGGATTGGAATAACGCGCGAGCGAGCCATTACGCTTTTACTTGTGCTTCTTCCTGTATACATGGTTTTGGCTGGTGGCAGCGCTTCAGTTGTCCGAGCTGTTTTTATGAGTATGCTGATGCTTATATCGATAAAGATACAAAGAAAAATTCTTTTGGTTGATAGCATCAGCCTTGCTTTTATAGCCATGCTGCTTTTTAAGCCGTACTATTTATTTGATGTAGGATTTCAGCTTTCTTTTGCCGTTAGTTTTGCATTGATTTTATCGAGTCAGACGATTTTACCTCGTTTTCATTCTTCTTTCAGCCAGCTCATGGTTGTTTCAGCGATTGCACAAGTCAGTTCACTTCCTTTATTGTTGTACTATTTTTATGGAGTATCTCTCCTCAGTTTGCCATTAAATATGGTTTTTGTACCGCTGTTTTCTCTTGTTATATTACCTCTTTGTTTGCTCATTCTTTTTGTTCGTATTCTCTTGCCGGGAGTGAGTGAACTGCTGGAGCAGATTCTTCATGTTCTTTTACTTTTTTGTGAAAAATTGCTTGGCTTTTTTGAGTGGATTCCCGCTGATTTTGTAACGGGAAAACCCCACATTGTGCTGTTTTTGGGCATGTACTTATGCATTTATGCTTTATTTGTGGCGGTCGAAGAAGGAGAATTTTTCTTTCGCTATATGTTTCTTCTCGTGGCATTGTTAGCCGCACAATGTATGTATCCTTATTTGAACCCAAAAGGAACGGTCACAATGGTCGATGTAGGACAAGGAGACTGCTTTATCATTGAGCTTCCTTATCGAAAAGGTGTGTATATGATCGATACCGGAGGAACCGTTTCATTTCCAAAAGAACCATGGCAAAAACGTCGTTCTTCTTTTGACGTGGGAGAAGATGTACTTGTTCCCTTTTTGCATTCAAAAGGAATAACAAGGGTAGATAAAATGATTATTACACACGGCGATTATGATCACGTAGGGGCGGCACAGCATTTATTTTCACAAGTGGCTGTCGGAGAGCTGGTGCTTGGGAAAAAAGCTGAATTAAATGATGTAGAGACTGGCTTGGTGATCGCTGCTCAAAAACAAAGCGTACCTGTTCAAATTGTTCAACAAGGAGATAGCTGGCAAGAAGGAGGTGTCTTATTTCAGATTATTTCTCCGACAGGTTTCGAAGAAACGAGCAACAACGGCTCAATTGTAATAGACGCTAAGTTAGGAAATTTAAGATGGTTATTCACCGGAGATTTAGAAAGGGAAGGAGAACAAAGAATATTGGAAGACTTTCCAAACCTTAAAGCAGATGTATTAAAAGTTGGGCATCATGGCAGTAAAACTTCAACTTCAGAAGAGTTTGTTCAACATTTAAATCCTAAAGTAGCGCTTGTTTCAGCGGGACAAAAAAATCGTTATGGTCATCCTCATCAAGAAATATTAGAGCTTCTGAAAAGCTACGGAGTGTATATTTATCGAACGGATGAAGATGGTGGGGTAATGTATGAATTTACAAAAAAGTCAGGAACGTTTTCGCAGCAACTTCCATAGTCTATAGTAAGAAAAACGAACTAAAAAAGACTGCTAAGAAGCAGCCTTGAAGCAATTTTACGAACCCAAGTAGTGAATCACAGTTGCAATAACAAATAAGGCAGTGAAAAAGCCAAATGAAACACCAAATCCTACGGCAGAATCGACAGCGTCGTTGCGTTTACTTTGGACACTTTCTTCAAATTGGTTCATTAACACCCCTCCTGTTTACAGTATAATCTAACTTTTTTTAAAAATCTAGACAATTTAAAAGCGTTTTCACAAACTGACAACAGTTAACAACTATACTTTATGGACATGAGGAGAAAATAGAGATAAGGGTTTAATCATTAACAAATAAGTAACCTAGGGCTTATATTGTTAATGTTTATCATAAACTGAGGAATTGTCGTTTTAAGGCAATTCCTTTTGTATTGTTGCCAAAAACTCATAACACCTTTACGATAGAAATTGTATTTTGTTTATCAGTAACTATACATAATCAATATAGATGAATAAAAAAGAGGAGCGTATATACGTTGGCAGTTGATAGCTTAAAAAGTATTACCAAAAATAATATAGCCCCCGTTTACTTAATACACGGGGTCAATGCATTTATGAGTAAAAAGATTAGAGATAAAATCGTCGACTATACGTTAAATGAAGAAGATAAAGAATTTAACTTGTCACTATACGATTTAGAAGAAACATCGATTGATCAAGTTCTAGAAGATGCTGAAACGCTTCCTTTTTTAGGAGACAAGCGTGTAGTGGTTGCGAAAAATGCAGCATTTTTAACGGCTGAAAAATCGAAAGATAAAGTAGAGCATGATCTAGCAAAACTGCAGCAATATGTGGAACAGCCCCCGTCTTTTTCAACGTTAATTCTACTAGCCCCTTATGAAAAGCTGGATGAAAGAAAAAAAATAACAAAATTATTAAAAAAACAAGCAGCTTACATTGAAGCGAACGAATTTGGTGAAAAAGAAATGAAGCAGTGGATTCATAATTTACTTTCAAAAGATGGAGTGAATATGGATGAAGATGCTGTGACGCTGCTTATTCAGCTTGTGGGTCTTAATGTAACGCTTGTGACAAATGAAATTGAAAAAATGGTGTTATACGTTGGACAAGACGGAGTCATTACAAAAGAAGTTGTGCTTAAGCTTGTGGCAAAAACGCTTGAACAAAATGTATTTACACTTATTGACGCTGTTATTCAGCGAAAGGTTTCTACTGCTTTAAATATGTATCAGGATTTACTGCGTAATAACGAAGAGCCTATTAAAATTTTATCTTTGTTAGCGACGCAGTTTCGTTTGATTTATCATACGAAGCAGCTGTCTAGTCAAGGGTACGGTCAGCAGCAAATTGCTCAAACGATTAAGGTTCATCCGTTTCGTGTGAAAATTGCTTTGCAGCAGAGCAGAAGTTTTGAGGAACAGCAGCTTAAAGAAATTTTAAAGGATTTAGCAGAGGCAGATTATGAAATGAAGACGGGGAAAATGGATAAAGCGCTTATTTTACAGCTGTTTTTATTAAAAAGAGCGCAATAAAAAAACGATCCTAATGGGATCGTTTTTGTCTCAATTATGCAGATAAACCGTTAAGTTTTACTGCTAAGCGAGATTTTTGACGAGCTGCAGCATTTTTGTGGATAATACCAGATTGTGCAGCTTTGTCTAATTTTTTAGAAGCAACAGCAAATGCTGCTTTTGCGTTATCTACATCGTTGTTTTCAACTAAAGCTTCAAAGTTTTTGATTGCAGTACGCATAGCTGATTTAGCTTGAATGTTATGAGCACGGCGAGCTTCAGTAGTTTTTACACGTTTGATAGCTGATTTAATGTTTGGCATCCGTTTCACCTCCCGAAATGATAACAATCGAGATTATATAGAACTCGACATTCTTCACAATAAGAACAAAAGATATTTTATCAAACACAAGGACAGAATGCAATAGCCTTGACAAGGAATTTTATATGACAGAGCTCTCTTTAAAAGCTTGTAGCTGATATTGCGCCCTTCCTTCCACTTTTCATTTCTTAAATGCATGAATCTGCCAGTCCTCGGTGACAATAATTTCAACAAAGATTGTCTAGGAGGTTAAGAAATGGAAAAAGAACTTGATTTAAGTCAATATAGCGTGCGCACGGATTTAGCTGTCGAAGCAAAAGACATAGCGTTAGAAAATCAGCCTAAACCGAATAATCAGTCAGAAATCAAAGGCGTAATTGTAAAAGAAAAAGAAGAACAAGGTGTCAAAATTTCAATGGTAGAAATTACGGAAGAAGGCGCAGAAGCAATCGGTAAGAAAAAAGGCCGATATGTAACCCTTGAATCGGTAGGCATTCGCGAGCAGGATACTGAAAAGCAAGAGGCCATGGAAGAAGTATTTGCTAAAGAGCTGAATTTTTTTATTAAAAGCCTCAACATTCCAGATGATGCTAGCTGTCTTGTAGTGGGTCTTGGAAACTTAAGTGTTACACCAGATGCGCTTGGACCAAAGGCAGTAGATAATTTGTTGATTACAAGACATCTGTTTGAGCTACAGCCTGAAAGCGTGCAAGATGGCTTTAGAC
>NZ_JBFULJ010000187.1:0-5921 GCF_056400385.1 Priestia sp. P5_B4 | reverse complement strand
TTCATCGATAGAGGAAGTGCGTAATCGTTCTTATTCAGAAGAAGAGCTCAAAAAAATAAGCACCAATCGTCCTCGTATGATCGTAGGAAATCCAGCTGAAGTAAAACAAGGATTAACTCAGCTGCAGCAAAAATACGATAACGACGAATTTTTAATTATTACAAATATCCATGATTATGAAGCAAAAAAGAAGTCTTATGAACTGCTTGCAGAGCTATTTCCTCAACCCTCATTTTTTTAAGAAAAAGATGGGGTTTTTTTACGGAATTAAATGTTAGAATATTTAAAAAGGAGGAGTGACATGCACGTAGATCAAAAAAGTGTAAGCAACCAAACTAATAAGATTACCTATACACATATTAAAACAGGAGGGCCTCGCATTTGCTTTATGTTTTCAGGTCTAGGCTATACGTACGAAAAGCCGCTGTTGTATTATTTGACAATGCTGATGCTAAAACACGGAATTGACGTTGTTCATATTCACTATACATATTCAAAAGAGCTCATGACAAAGTCTACAGATGAGATTGCAGACGTTATGATGAAAGACATTGACCTTGTGCTGCAAGACGTTTTATCTCACAATAACTATAAAAATATCATATTTGCAGGAAAATCACTTGGGACGATTCCACTGATTCAGCGAGTTATGAAAGATGAAGTCTACAAAGATGCAGTGATGCTTTTACTGACGCCGCTTTTAACCAGATCGGAACTGTTTGAAAGTTTACTAGAAAACACTCATAAAGGTCTTCTTGTAATAGGAAATCGTGATTACTATTATGCCGAAGAAGTTTATCGATTAAAAACAAACAAGATGAATATTGAAGTGATTGAAAACGCTGATCATTCATTGGACGTTTTGTATTCTCCTGTGGAATCGTTAAAGGCGCTAGAAACCGTTTTGAATGGCATAGAAAAGCTTCTTTGAGATAGGAAGTAAGGAAAGGAGGACAAAATGGATACGCTACGTGAAATTATTTGCGAAAAAAGAGCCTACAGCTATTCACCTCATACTCATGATCATAACTACAGTCAGCTTTTGTTTCCGCTAGCAGGTGCTCTTGATATTCAAGCAAGTGAGCAGCACTTAACGCTACAAGAAGGATGCTTTTACATTCCGCCTCGTCAGCTTCATACGTATCAAGCTAAAAATACAAATGAATGTTTAGTTGTTGATATTCCGTTGAAATTTACAGAAAGTGYGCATCTTTCTCAACAAGCCGCTTTTATTCAATGGGATTCAACATGGAAAGCAATTCGCTACCTTTTACTTGATGGGCTTCAAAAAAGCGCTGACAGAGGAGCGCTTGAAGATTTAGTCCGTTACGTTCAGCATTATTTGCCAAAGAAACAAACGTTTAAATCCATTGATTATCTTCATACTAACTTTAATCAAGAGCTAAACATAGAAAGTCTTGCCAAGATGGAAAATTACCATCCTGCCTATTTTTCTGCTTGGTTTAAACAAAAAACGGGCTATTCGCCTCAAAGCTATGTAGCGTGTATACGTTTAAAGAAAGCAAAAGAATTGTTAAAAGAGAGCAGCTATTCGATAACGTATATTGCGCACGAAGTCGGCTATTACAGCTTGTCTTCATTCACTAAATGGTTTACAAAACAAGAAGGAGTCTCACCCACGCAATATCGAAGTATCTTAAAAACAGACAAATAATATCATAAAAGCGGAAAAACTTTTTTCTTTCTTTTAGCTATGATAAAAGAAAGGAGATGGAAATATGAATACTTCATTATCAAAAATACTTATTTTATGTGCAGCTGTACTATGGGGAACAACAGGGACTGCCCAAGCTTTAGCATCTGCTGAAGCACATTCCGTGGCAATTGGAGCGGTGCGTTTAGCTGTAGGGGGACTGTCGCTTCTTGCAGCTTGTCTTATTCAAAAAAAGAAAGTGGACGTAAGAAACCTTCCTATTCTGCCCCTTGCGGTTGCTGCAGCAAGTATGGCCGCTTATCAGCCGCTGTTTTTTTCAGCCGTTATCAAAACGGGTGTTGCAGTAGGGACAATGGTAGCAATTGGGAGTGCGCCGCTTTTGTCAGGAGTGTTAGATTACATAGTGTACCGCAAGAAACCTACAAAAAAGTGGTTGCTTGCTACGTTTACGGGTATTATAGGGTGCTGCAGCTTGTTGTTAAAAAAAGATAGTCAAATCGACGTGATAGGTTTAGGTATGGCGATAGGAGCAGGGGCGTCTTTTGCTTGCTATACGACTGTTAATAAAAAAATTGTTCAGCATGTTGATCCGCAAGTAGGCGCTTCTCTTGTGTTCACAACAGCTGCTGTTCTACTAATCCCATGCTGGTTTATATATGATATGAGCTGGCTAGTTTCTTTAAATGGAATGGGCATTGCTCTTCACTTAGGAATACTTACGACGGCTCTTGCTTATGTATTATTTTCTACAGCGCTTAAGTCGGTGCATGCGTCAACCGCCGTGACGTTATCATTAGCAGAGCCCGTTACCGCTTTTTTATTGGGCGTCTTTTYCTTAGGAGAATCTCTAACTTTGGTGAACATATGTGGAGCAGCACTAGTATTTGCTAGCTTAGCGTTTTTAACGTATTCTCCGAAATCATCGCTAAATCAAGAGGTGCGTATATAAAAAAATCCCCTTTCTCCAGAGAAAGGGGATTTCTTATTAAGCGTACATGCTAGCTACTTGTTTTTGCAGGTTGCTGTCTTCTAAATACTCATCGTACGTCATTTGCTTGTCAATTACTCCGTTTGGCGTAATTTCAATTACACGATTTGCAATCGTTTCAACGAACTGATGGTCATGAGATGTGAAAATCATTGAACCTTTGTAGCTGATAAGTCCATTGTTTAGTGCTGTGATTGATTCTAAGTCAAGGTGATTCGTAGGATCGTCTAGTAAAAGAACGTTTGAACCGCTTAGCATCATTTTAGAAAGCATACAGCGAACTTTTTCTCCTCCGGAAAGAACGTTGGCTTTTTTCAACACTTCTTCACCAGAGAATAGCATTCTGCCTAAGAAACCGCGTAAGAAGCTTTCGCTTTGGTCATTAGGTGAATACTGACGCAGCCAGTCTACTAAATTTAAATCTCCGTTTTCAAAGTACTCGGAGTTGTCTTTTGGGAAAAAGGCTTGAGACGTTGTCACACCCCATTTGTACGTACCGCTGTCTGCTTCCATTTCACCCATTAAAATCTTCATTAATGTTGAATTTGCAAGTTCGTTGCGGCCTACAAGAGCGATTTTGTCATCTTTATTCATAATAAAGCTTACGTTATCAAGCACTTTTACGCCGTCAATTGTTTTTGTTAGACCTTCAACGYGAAGTACGTCATTTCCAATCTCACGTTCCGGCGTGAAGTTCACGTACGGATAGCGACGAGAAGAAGGGCGGATGTCATCTAATGAAATTTTATCAAGCAATTTTTTACGAGACGTTGCTTGTTTTGATTTCGATGCATTTGCGCTAAAGCGAGCGATAAAGGCTTGAAGCTCTTTAATTTTTTCTTCTTTTTTCTTGTTCGCATCTGATGCCATTTTTTGTGCTAATTGACTTGATTCATACCAGAAATCATAGTTACCAACGTAGACTTGGATTTTACTGAAGTCAAGGTCAGCAATGTGCGTACATACTTTGTTTAAGAAGTGACGGTCATGAGATACAACAATGACTGTGTTTTCAAAGTTAATTAAGAACTCTTCTAACCATTGAATTGCTTGAATATCCAAGTTATTCGTAGGCTCATCTAAAAGTAATACATCAGGTTTTCCGAATAAAGCTTGTGCAAGAAGCACTTTTACTTTTTCACTACCCGTTAGTTCAGCCATTTTTTTTGCGTGAAGATCTTCAGAAATACCTAATCCTTTTAAAAGAATAGCTGCTTCTGATTCTGCTTCCCAACCGTTTAATTCAGCAAATTCACCTTCAAGCTCAGCTGCTTTCATTCCGTCTTCATCTGTGAAGTCTGCTTTCATATAAATAGCATCTTTTTCTTGCATTACTTCATAAAGGCGAGCGTGCCCCATAATAACGGTTTTCATAACTTCTTGATCTTCATATTCGAAGTGGTTCTGTTTTAAGACAGCAAGGCGTTCGCCAGGGCCCATATGTACATCACCAGTTTGAGATTCAATTTCACCAGATAAAATTTTTAAAAACGTTGATTTTCCAGCACCGTTTGCGCCGATTAATCCATAACAGTTACCAGGCGTGAATTTAATATTCACATCTTCAAATAACTTTCGGTCGCCAAATCGTAAACTTACATTACTAACTGTAATCATGTATGAGCAGTCCTCCAAATTCAATATCTATAAAATTATACCATTCTTTTGAGATAAGAGCGATATGAATACAATATTTCAAACATAAAGTGTAACCGACACTTTAAGCACTCGTCAACTATTTAAGGGGATTTTTGAGAGGTAAAACTTTAATTATTCTAGCATTCACCAAAACATTGAGCAGCAAACCAGCATGTATAATCCTTCAGTAATCAGCTCTTTTTCATTTTTAAGATGGATGTTGTATTCCTTTGTATAAGAAACAAAAAGAAGAATAATACTACCTGGTAAATAAAAGAATTTTTATGAAGTAAACACTGATATTTTATGGGTGCTTATTTCTAAAATTGGTTTGACATAGACATAAATAGGGTGATTATCATGTGGAAATTAGTTGTTTCCTATCTTCCAGAAGGGCCAGTTTTTATACAAGCAGTTCTGGTTTTTTTCATCCCATATATAATCTACAAATTATTAAGCGGGATTCGTAATTCAGAGGAAGAGTGATGGAAGTGAAAAAATGGAAATCAGCAGTAAAAAAAATAGGCAACCATGCGAACGAGAAGGAAAACAAACAGGAATCTATACATCAAGATTTATCTAATCATGTTACGGATCATTTAGCTTTAACTCTAGAAGTAATTAAAAATGAAATTGGTCATAATTCCGACGTTCATTTTCGTGAGTTTATTATAGGACGCACCGGCATTCAGGCAGCTATTATTTTTGTAGAGGGGCTCTCAGATAAAGATCTTATTGAAAAACATATTTTGTCATCATTGATGGCTGATTTTTCAAAAGAATATCAACAGGATCAGCTTTACGTAAAGGGAATCCTTTCAAAAAAGTGTATTAAAACCCAAGTATTATCAATTAGTGATGTAGAAGAGGTCCATTCTATTAAAGAAGTAATACCAAAAGTCTTAACAGGATCTACGGCTCTTTTAATTGACGGGTTATCACTTGCCTTAATTCTTGGTACAAGCAAAGTAAAAACAAGGACGATTGAAKAGCCCGTATCAGAAGCATTAGTGAGAGGGCCAAGAGTAGGCTTCACTGAATCGTTAAGTGATAATACTTCTTTATTAAGAGGAAGCGGAGATATTGAAAATTTGTCGCTGGTGAAATTTCAAGTAGGAAAGCGTTCCAAAAAAGACTTAGTTGTTGCTTACATAAAGGAGATTGTTGATCCAGAGCTAGTCGAAGAAGTAGAAAAACGAATTAAAAAAATTGATCTTGATAATGTGCCGGAGTCAGGATATGTTGAACAACTCATTGAAGATAATTACCTTAGTCCCTTTCCCCAGGTGCAGAATACGGAGCGTCCCGATCGTGTAATTGCTGCTTTGATGGAAGGGAGAGTAGCCATTTTATTAGACGGGACGCCTTTTGCTTTGATCGCCCCTGTTACGTTTAGCATGATGTTACAGTCGCCGGAAGATTATTATGAAAGGTGGATTCCTGGTACATTCATTCGTTTTCTTCGTTATATCGCAGTGGTTCTTTCCCTTTTTACACCGGCTTTGTATATTGCTTTTATTTCATTTCACCCAGGGATGATTCCCACTAAATTGGCTATTTCCATTATAGGAACAAAGTCTGGAGTGCCATTTCCAGCCCTTATAGAAGCCTTATTCATGG
>NZ_JBFULJ010000186.1:0-5942 GCF_056400385.1 Priestia sp. P5_B4 | reverse complement strand
AGCTAACTTAGTAGGGTTAGCTTTATCACTATTTTAATTCAATTAACTCAAAATGGCATTTTTATTAATAGATTACAGATTTCACTTTATTTATTTTGAAGGAATATTACCATCAGTTGAACTTTTGATAGCTCTCTCCCTATTCCTAAACAGATTTATTCACACTCTCTTTTTTAAAGATTCCTATTAAAAGCGTAACGAGTCCTACTAAAAAGAAAAACGGAAACAATAACATCATTAATGCAACTCCTGCAAAACCTTCTTCCTGGCTAATCGCAAACAAAATTGAAACGGCCCACGAAAAGAACGGAGCTATAATCAATATGGTTGTTGTTCCCCACACTATATATTTTCTTTTAGCTGATTTTCCTTGGCTTAGTCCGCTTGCAAACATCAGACCTACTACTAAAACCGTTAACGCAACTCCAATTGCCATTTCATCACCGCCTTTAGCAGCTATTTACTTTTCACGTTACATCATTTTCTTTTTTGTCTCTTGGACGGAAATAAATACGCTTGTAATAACGAGTAAAAGTAACCCTTCTCCAATAATTATTATCCCTTTTATCTGAATATCTAGCCCATCAAGCCCGCTTATTTTAGCAAAAGAATAAAATAGTAAAAATAAACCGAACAACACCGTAACAAAGGAAATAACAAGGGCAACTATTCTTTTGTTACATACGATACTTACAACAAGTAGTATCACAAACATTATACTAATGGCCATACAATTAGTTAGAATAAAAGACATACACACCCCTTAAATCCCTTTTTATTTCATTAATCTTACTCAAACCTAAACCCAATTCCACCATCTACAATAATATTTTGACCCGTAACAAAAGAAGCGTCATCCGAAAGAAGCCACTTTACTGCTTTTGCCGCTTCAAGCGGATCACCAATTCTGCCTAGCGCGTTTAGCTTTTGATAGGATTCATTGAGCTTTGCTTTTTCACCTGAAGATAGATTTGAAAATCTTTCTTCTAACATAGGCGTACGAAATGCACCCGGGCAAAAAGAGTTAATTCTTATATGTTGATGGCCATATTCCTGAGCAACTGATTTCGTTAAAGCGATCACACCGCTTTTTCCAGCCGCATATACGCCAGTCCCCGCTGAACATAAAATCGCGTCCATTGACGATGTATTCACAATGATACCGCTGTTTTGTTTGGTCATTACCTGCAGCTGATACTTCATACAAAGCCATACACTTTTTAACGTAACGTTGATCAAATGGTCAAAGTCCTCTTCTTTGAATTCATGCGTAGCACTAGAGGAAGCCTCAGTGTTAGCCGCATTGTTAAAGCCCACGTCAATTTTTCCAAATGTAGAGTATGTTTGGCTAACAAGGTTTTTAACATCTTGACTATTTGTTACATCGGTTTTGATAAAAAGAGATCGAGGAGACCACTTTCTTAATATAGAAAGAGCTTCTTCTCCTTTTTCACTATTTCTAGAAGCGATCACAACATGCATGCCCTCTTTTGCGAGTAATTCCGCTGTTGCTAAACCAATCCCCGACGTTCCACCCGTAATAATACCTACCTTTTCTTCAAACATATCTTTCTCCCCTTTTGCGTTTAATAAGATCTCAACCAATTAAATTTAGCAGCATTATTAGTCATAAGAGTTATTCAGCTTTGGAGAGATTAATACCTGCTTCGGAACTCTAAAAAGAGAGTGAGACCACAACTAAAGCAATTCAATCTAAAGGCGAGCGAATTGGAGAAAGGAGCTAGTATAGGTCACTTGCTACACCGCTGTTGATTTCCGTGCAAGGCTTCGCTTTCTGCGGCCGGCCGGTGAGCCTCCTCGTCACTTACGTTCCTGCGGGGTCTCACCTATTCCGCTTTTCCTGCAGGAGTCTTCGCCTTGCCCTCCATCAATCACTAGAAGCACCTACCCACATAAACGAAACCTACGTTCATCACAACAACAAAAAATCCGAACGAGTTTGATTCTCCATCAAGAATCTCCATTCATCGTTCAGATTTTTCTTTAACTAAAATACTGTTGTTGCAGTCTCTTTTGATTAGCTACTAATCTGATGTTGAGAAACTGATAAAGTAGATTTTCGATTCCATAAATAAAAAGCATATCCGCTTAAAAATAGAAGCAGCGCGTAATTAACAAGGAAAGAATCGTTAGCGTCGACAGGGCTTGTAAACTGGAGAAAATTATTTAAGCCGTGGAATGCAATCGTAATTCCAATCGATTGACCGTTAACGATCAGCAAAGCCAGCACCCACCCAATAACAAATGCAAATAAAATTTGAAAAATTGTATTTGCTACCGATTGACCGCTTAGTATATTCAAACTGTGCGTAAAGGCAAATAGAAACGATGATAGAAGAACCGCCACTTTATAGCTTTTTGCTAACAGCAGATTAAGGATAAATCCTCTAAATACCATCTCTTCTACAAATGCTATGACTAGAGTTTGGGTAAGCAAAATAAGAACAAGATCAGCAATGGAACTTCCGTGTACACCTTTGTTTTCAATGAGGATAATAAGCAAATACAAAAGAAGCGGAGAAAGAAACAGGATTCTCGTTCTAAACGACATGTTTTGTTGAAAGGAGAAAAAATGCGGCCACTTTTTTGTTTTTGTTAGATAAAATGCTATTCCAATCGCCAAAGGGACGATTCCTAAAAACTGAAGATAATGTGCAGTAGGATGCGTCATGCTCACGTATGCACCATTTACCACAAACCAAAAGATAACTAAGATTTCTAGGCCAATAACTTTCCACAAAAGCTTTGACTTGATCATCACTACGCCACCTTTCTGCTTTAGGTTTCATTGATAACCTATACTATTCGTTTTAAGGATTTTATATGTTTTCACTCTTTTATCATTTGAGCTCAAAGACTATGTGAGAGAGCGCTTTTTCCTTTTAAAATAAGAAGATAGTTCCTTACTTTTTTAATGTAACTACACAAGGTACAAAAATACACAAAACCCTGCCCACGTGACATAATCACTGAACTCCATTTTTTTACCCCCTCTAACAAGTACACTAAGCGCCCAATTGGAAACACTTCCTTCAGGCGTTTTTTGTATATATCTGCTGGCTAAAGCGTATGCTCCCACTCGAAATAAGTAATAGCTTACTAAACATAAAAAAGATATGGTCATAAAACTCACATTTAATTCTTTCACCCGGTACACCTCATTATTTTTCTGCTATTTCATCGGATGGCTTACGCTTTTATCCTTGTTCATAAAAATCTTTTTTGACGTCTTTTAAAAGTTTTAAGATATCTTTATAAAAACAAGCAATTAGCATTCCAGCGATGTTGGTCGCCATCATGATTGTAAGATTGCCGATAATCAGGCTAAGAAAAGTACCAAGAAACATGATGCCTATTCCGATATAAAAACCTGGGTGAAGCAGTTCATCGTCGTCTTCTTTTTCTTCTTCCCGGATATTTATTCTGCTTTGTAATGCAACATCACTTTTAATAAATTCATCAATGATTGTTCCATAGATGTCCCCTAACTTTAAAAGATGCTGAATTTCGGGATAGCCCTGATTATTTTCCCACTTATGTATGTTTTGTACAGATACCCCCACTTGCTTAGCAACCTCTTCCTGAGACATCTTTTGTTCTTCTCTTAATTTTTCTAGCTGATTTCCTAACCTCAACTCATTCACCTCTATGACTGTAGCAGCGTGTAAACAGAATCTGCTTGCACTACGTTTTCTCGTTTCCTACAATTCTAACATATTGTGGTAAAAAAGAAAGAAACAGTTAATAAGGCGTATACCAAAGCCTTAAGCGACGGTAATAAAAAATAGTGAGAATTCTCATGTGTAAAAAATGAAAGAATGCACTTTTATCTCTATCCTTTTATTGTTTATACTAAATAGTGGATTGTACGAACGTAGAAATAAAAAAGGAGGCAAAATAACGATGGAAATGCTGCTTATTTATATATTTGTTATCGCTCTTATTGGACTCATTATTTGGAGAAAGATGAAAAAGAAAAATAAGCCCATTAAAAAGAATGGACTTGGTATATTAGCACCTATTTTTTTCATATTGATTGCATTTTCACTTAGTCTAAGTCAGCTGATGCACATACCGGGCCAGCCCTTTCACTTACCACCCTACTGGGAAATGCTGATTGCTGGTGTATTAGGTGTTATATTTGGACTTATTATGCTTAGCCAAACGGACTATGAAGTAAGAGAAGACGGCTTCATTTACTCAAAGCCAAATAAAAATTTTAAATATGTGATTATTGCTATTATCTTCATAAGAATGGCTTTGAGCCAGTACTTTAAAGGGTTAGATTCGATAGACTTCGCGGTCTTAACGATGACGCTAGCCTTTATATATATTGTTATTTGGAGAGTTGGCAGCTATCTAAAATTTCGTAAATTAAACGGTGATAATTACAGCGTAAATGCTGGGTAATCATCAATATGAATGGTCCTTCTTTCTGCTTGGAAAGAAGGATTTTTTGTCATAGGGAGTAAAAGTACCGCCTGTTGTGTAAGACAATAAATATGTTGTATAATGCAATATGTGTTTTTTATAACGGTAGTCTATATATAAAAATAAAACAGATTAAATTAAAAATGTACCTGGTCATCCACTGTTTGATTTACAGGTAGATTATGAAAGGAATCATACTATGACATTTATCAATTCTGTAACAGGCCCAGTCAACGCGTCAGAACTAGGGCTAACGTTAATCCATGAGCATATGCGTGTTCGTTCTGAATCTGTTCACGCACAGTTTCCTCATTTATATAATGAAAAACAAGAAATCGCAAAAGCAGTCGAACAAGTAAATCGCGCAAAGAAGCTCGGAGTCAAAACCATCTGTGATCCTACGGTGATGGAACAAGGGCGAGATATTCGTTTTATTGAAAAAATTGCCCGTGAAACGGACACTCAAATCATCGCAGCTACGGGAATTTATACGTATAACTACATCCCTACCCATTTTCAAACTCACAGCATTGACTATATGGCAGATCTGTTTGTTCGAGATATCGAAGTCGGCATTCAAAACACGTCGATTAAAGCAGGCTTTTTAAAATGCGCTACAGATGCACCTGGCGTAACGGCCGATGTAGAAAAAGTAATGCGTGCCGTCGCACGCGCTCATAAAAAAACGGGCGTGCCGATTATGACCCATTCACACCCTGCAAGCGGCACAGGCTTAAAGCAGCTTGATATTTTACTGGATGAAGGCGCTAATCCGAATCAAATTCTGATTGGACATACGGGAGATACGGATAACCTTGAATATATTTCAAACATTTTAAATCAAGGGGCTTTTATTGGAATGGACCGCTACGGTTTGACAAGAGAATGTTCAACTGAAAATAGAAATAACACGGTCATTGAGTTAGCCAAACAAGGATACTCAAACCGCATGTTTCTATCACAAGACTACTGCTGTACAATGGACTGGTTTCCAGAAGGCGTAATTGAAGAACGTTTTCCAAAATGGTCAATGAGCTTTGTGTTAGAAGAAGTGGTGCCGGAATTAAAAAGAAAAGGCGTAACCGAACAGCAGATTCAGCACATGCTTTTTGATAACGCCCGCTGTTGGTTTGAAGGAAAGTAATTGAGATAGTCTTTTTCATTACTACTAAAACCCCCACTGTCTAAGCCTACAACGGGGGTTTTTACGCGTATTATTTTATATGCTTACATTAACCAGTTTTTCTTAATAGCTTTTGTTTTTCTTGACTCTTTTTCACCATAAAGTGTACACCACACAGGCATAATCCAACGGCTATTCCTACTGTCAAATTTGTAAATACCGTTAACAAAAAAGTCGTGAGTAAAACCAGCGAATGAAATGATCTTTCTTTTATCACTTTTGCAAACTGTTCTTTTTTACTTATATTCCACGCTACGACCATCAAAACTGGAGCGAGACTGGCAAGCGCCACGTATGAAGCGTACGG
>NZ_JBFULJ010000185.1:0-5973 GCF_056400385.1 Priestia sp. P5_B4 | reverse complement strand
GTAACAGGTGACGTACTGGTGGAAGAAGAGATAAAGAATATAACAAATTATATGGCCGATGTGATTAGTAGAATGCTAACACGTACCATGACAGCAGAAGACAAGGTCCTGCTTTTAGGTCATGAACCGAATTGGAAAGAAGAAATTGATGTCATTATGTTTTCTGGTGGAATCAGTGAGTGCCTCTATCAATATGAGTCTAAAGATTTTGAACAAGCTCCTTACCACGACATAGGAATGATGCTTGCGGACTCTTTAAGAGATAGTCAGAGTTTGAAGAGATGGTCATGGATTCAGCCTGATGAAACCGTTCGYGCAACCGTTCTTGGTGCTGGTACACAAACGACTGAAATCAGTGGAGCCACGATTCAAGTAGAAACGAAAGATTTACCTGTACGCAATGTACCTGTTTATCAAATTTCGTTTAAGGATGGGTTTCAAAAAAGTGTTCATCACTTAAAGGATGCTGTAAAAGATGCAATTGAGATACATGACCCGCAGCAGGAGGGACAAAATTTTGCCTTGTACTTATCTGGGCTTCCGTACGTAGGATTTCGAGATATTCAACAATTAGCAAAAGGTCTGCTAGAAGCGGTGAAACAAAAAAACAAAAGAGATCAGCCGCTCATTATTGTTCTTGAGAGCGATCATGCCAAGGTATTGGGCCAAACGCTTGTTGCTCAAGATTCGTCGCAAAGCATTATTTGTATTGATCAAATTAAGGTGGAACATGGTGATTACTTAGATATTGGTCAGCTGCTACAAACAAGCGTAGTACCGGTAGTAGTCAAAACCCTTACGTTCCACTCATAAGAAAGGGGGCTTCACTGGTGAAGTTACACACACATTATTTAGGTGCTGTTTATCAATTTTCTGATTTAAAAGATCTGTTCGCTAAGGCAAATGAAGAAAAGTCTGGTGACCGGCTGGCAGGTTTAGCTGCAGAAACCGTTCAAGAAAGAATTGCTGCAAAAGAGGTGCTTAGCGAATTAACACTTGCTGATATTCGCGAAAATCCAATGATTTCACCTGAAGAAGACGAAGTATCTCAAATTATTGAGAGTCAAGTAAATGAACCTATCTATCAAGCAATGAAAAATTGGTCCATAGCAGAGCTTAGAGAGTATATCTTAAGTGATGAAACAACGGGTGAGGATTTAAAGAGGATTAGTCGAGGGTTAAATAGTGAAATTATTGCTGCAGTAGCAAAATTAATGTCAAACCTCGATTTAGTTCACGCCGCAAATAAGGTTGAAATTTTAACAAAATGCAACATTACTATTGGCCAAAAAGGAGTCTTAGCTTCTAGACTGCAGCCTAATCACCCTACAGACAATGTAGAAGGAATGATTGCTTCTTTAAAAGAAGGGCTGTCTTACGGAATTGGAGACGCGGTTATTGGTATTAATCCTGTAGATGACTCAGTTGAAAGTGTAAAAAGGCTGCTGCACGCTACAAAAAGTTTTATGAATGATTGGGAGATTCCCTCTCAAAACTGTGTCTTGGCTCATGTTACGACTCAGATGAAAGCCATTGAACAAGGAGCACCAGCGGATATGATTTTCCAAAGTATTGCTGGAACAGAAGCCGCTAACCGTTCATTTGGAATCAGCGCTGCCTTACTAGAAGAGGCAAATCAATTAGCAAAAAGTCACGGAACAGGAACAGGGCCTCAACGCTTATATTTTGAAACAGGACAAGGTTCTGAGCTATCAGCTGAAGCGCATTTTGGAATGGATCAGCTAACGTTAGAGTCGCGTAACTATGGGTTTGCACGTCATTATGACCCTTACATTGTAAATACCGTGGTCGGTTTTATTGGACCTGAGTACTTATATAACAACAAACAAGTTATTCGCGCAGGCTTAGAAGATCATTTTATGGCAAAGATGCATGGAATTCCGATGGGTGTAGATATTTGTTACACCAATCATATCAAAGCAGATCAAAATGATATTGAAGATCTGGGTGTATTGCTAACAGCTGCAGGTGTTAATTTTATTATCGCAACACCAATGGGTGATGATTGTATGCTTAACTACCAATCAATGAGCTACCACGATGTAGCGACTTTAAGGCAAACGATGGGGAAACAGCCTTCTCCTTTATTTGCAGAATGGCTTGAGAAAATGGGGATTTTTGAACAAGGGAAATTAAGTAAATACGCAGGAGATCCAAGTATTTTTACAAGGTAGGTGATAAAGAGGATGAATCCTGAATTGATTGAAAAAATTACACGATCCATTGTTGAAAAGCTAGAAAAACAGTCTAGTTTCGAACAAAATTCTCCTACTGACGAACGTCAAAGCAGCGTAGCTTTTTGGGCTCACACAGCCAATGCCAATACGAAGGTAACTAATGGGCCTCTAACTGAAGTGGTAGAAGAAGAGTCGGCAAAGGAATTAATTAAATTTCCGAATATTCAAGAAGATAATTCGGCATCTCTGTGTGAAAGTAAAATGCCTATTCAGCAGGAAGAGAACATTGAACCAAAGCAGCGGGTGCCGGGTATTAAAAACCCAGTAAATCAAGAAGAATTAGATACATTGATTCAAAAAACACCTGCCCGAATAGGGATTGGCAGAGCAGGTTTACGTCCGCGAACAGAAACATGGCTGAAATTCCGCTATGACCATGCAGCAGCCGTTGACGCTGTGTATGGCAATGTGAACGACGACCTTTTAAAACGGCTGAACTTATTTAAAGTAAATACTCAGGTAACGGATAAAGAAGTATACATTCGCCGGCCGGATTATGGACGAAAGCTATCAGACGAAGCAAAAAAGTGCATTCAAGAGAGATGTACCAAATCACCAACTGTTCAAATTATTGTTTCTGATGGTTTAAGCTCCAAGGCCATTGAAGAAAATGTCGAAGATGTTTACCTATCTCTTCAACAGTCCTTAAAAAGCGCTGGTTTAGATGTCGGCGTTCCGTTTTACATAGAAAAAGGTCGAGTTGCTGTAATGGACGACATTGGTGAACTWCTGACACCAAAAGTGGTGGTACTTTTGATTGGAGAACGCCCGGGACTTATAAGCGCAGAATCTTTAAGTGCCTATTTATGCTATGAACCGAAAAAAGGAATGATTGAAGCTGAGAGAATGGTGGTTTCCAATATTCATAAAGGCGGTATTCCTCCAGTTGAAGCGGGTGCTTATCTCGGTACATTGGTTCAAAAAATTTTAAAATATGAAGCTAGCGGAGTATCGCTTGTTCAAAAAGAACAATAGAGGTGAATAAGAGTGGCTTTAACACGTATCCATGCTGACATTTTAGCTGTTCGTGTGATTCCAAATGTGGATGACGCCTTAGTTCAACAGTTTAACTTGCAGCCTTACCATAGAAGTTTAGCCATGTTTACATCAAGTATTGATGACGTAGGCTATACAGCTTTAGATGAAGCCACTAAAAGAGCAGACGTTGAGGTAGCTTATGCCCGTTCCTTTTATGCTGGCGCTGCCCATGCGTCAGGTCCGCTATCAGGTGAAATGATTGGGGTATTAGCAGGTCCAAGTCCAGATGAAGTTAAAGCTGGTATTGAGGCTGTTTTACAAGTGACAAAATCAGATGCCTATTTTGAAGCGTTAGATGAAGAGAAAAATCACGCGCTGTATGCACATGTGGTGGCAAGAACAGGTTCTTATCTTTCTAAAGAAGCAGGAATCGATATTGGCGAACCGCTAGCTTATTTAATTGCCCCTCCACTAGAGGCTATGTATGGACTTGATGTAGCGCTTAAAGCAGCTGATGTAGAACTTGTGAAATTTTTTGCCCCTCCTTCTGAAACGAATTTTGGCGGTGGGTTTTTAACAGGATCTCAATCAGCCTGTCAAGCAGCTGCTGATGCGTTTCGCCAGGCTATTTTAGACATTGCAAGAAATCCAGTTCATTATTAAAAAGCTTATAGACAGTAGAAAGGAGTTGTTGGATATGCAGTTTGATCAAGATCTTCAATCTTTGCAAGAGATGCGAGATGCAGTGGAAAAGGCAAAAGCCGCACAGCAGGTATACTTGAATTTTTCACAAGAACAAGTAGATCGCATTGTTGAACAAGTTGCCGAAGCAGCCTATTCTAAAGCATTGGAATTAGCGAAAATGGCAGTGGAAGAAACGCGAATGGGTGTTGTAGAACATAAGAAAATCAAAAATGAGGTAGGATCTAGAGCTGTTTATGAATCAATTAAAAATGAAAAAACAKTAGGTATTGTTCACGAAGATAGAGCGAACAAAGTGATAGAAGTCGCCTCTCCTTTTGGAGTTGTTGCTGGAATTATTCCTACAACTAACCCAACTTCAACGGCTATCTTCAAGACATTAATTAGTTTAAAAACTAGAAATGCTCTAGTGGTCAGCCCTCATCCTCGGGCAATGAACTGTACAGTAGAAGCACTTAAAATTTGTTCCCGTGCAGCAGTTGAAGCAGGAGCTCCAGAAGGGATTATTGGTTGGATTTCTAATCCTTCTATGGCAGCAACCAATGAATTAATGAAGCATAAAGATGTGAACTTAATTCTAGCAACAGGTGGAAGTGGTCTCGTTCGAGCAGCGTATAGTTCTGGGAAACCAGCTTACGGTGTAGGTCCAGGAAATGTACCTGTATATATTGAAAAGACTGCGAAGGTTGACCAAGCAGTAAAAATGATTGTCGATAGCAAAACGTTCGACAACGGCACGATCTGTGCAACCGAGCAAGCAATTGTTGTCGATCTTAATATTCAACAAATGGCTATTAGAGAATTAAAGAATAATGGAGCCTACTTTTTAAATTCAGAAGAGAAAGCCAAGATGGAAAAAGTGATTTCACCGATTCCAAAGAAGCTTAATCCAAATATTGTTGGTCAAAGTGCTGTGAAAATTGCTGAAATGGCAGGTATTACAGTACCTTCTGATACACGCATCTTAGTTGCTGAAGAAACAAAGGTGGCCAAGGATGTACCATTTTCGATTGAAAAGCTAGCACCTATCTTCCCATTGTATACAGCTAAGAACGACGAACAAGCAAGGGAATTATGTTTAAGCTTATTAAACCTTGGAGGAAGAGGTCATAGCTTATCACTTCATACAAACGATGATGCTGTAGCTAAAACGTTTGCTCTTGAAATGCCCGTCTCAAGACTTATGGTTAACACACTCTCGTCAGTTGGAGCTGTGGGTGGTACCACTGGACTTAAGCCTTCCTTTACATTAGGATGCGGTTCGTTCGGAGGTAACATTACATCAGACAATGTGACCGCTCGACATTTATTAAATATTAAGCGAATGGCTTATGGTACAAAAGAGGTGACAATTCCGAAACCATCCGTATCTTTTATCTCTGCTTCGTCAGATACAAAAGATCATCAAGACGTACAGGAAATTGTCAACGAAGTTATGAATCATTTAAAACCACAGGGACCAATTGATTCGGCAGCAATTGCTGAAATGGTTAATCAAGCACTTCAAAAATATCAAACAAACTAATTAGGAGGAATTAAAAATGGCAAGAGAACTAACAGCATTAGGAATGATTGAAACAAAAGGATTAGTAGCATCAGTAGAGGCAGCAGACGCAATGGTAAAAGCAGCAAACGTACATTTAGTTGGTAAAGTTCACGTAGGTGGAGGAATTGTAACGGTTTTAGTACGCGGTGACGTAGGCGCGGTAAAAGCAGCGACAGATTCTGGTGCAGCAGCTGCACAGCGCGTTGGAGAACTTATTTCCGTTCACGTTATCCCACGCCCACACAATGAATTAGAAAGTATTTTACCAAAAATTGATAGTGAACTATAAGCTTAAAAAGTTAGGAGCATAGCGCATGAATAAGCAGGCCATTCAATCGATTGTAGCAGAGGTTGTTCAGCAGCTAAGTCAAACAACCAAGCAAAGCAATACAGTCCCAATGGCTGTATCTGCTAGACACTGTCACTTAAGTATAGAAGATGTAGAAGCTCTTTTTGGAGCAGGGTATGAGCTAACAAAAAAATCAGACC
>NZ_JBFULJ010000184.1:0-5977 GCF_056400385.1 Priestia sp. P5_B4 | reverse complement strand
TATTAGTTCGTTCAGGAGTAGGTCGTGACCCTTCAACAGGTTCTATTACAACCCCTATTTACCAAGCATCAACATTTGCTCATCCTGCTTTAGGGCAAAGTACAGGATTTGACTATGCACGTACGGCAAATCCTACTCGTACAGCATTGGAAGAAGCAATTGCTGCTTTGGAAAAAGGAGAAGTAGGAGTAGCATTCGCTTCAGGAATGGCGGGTGTAATGGCAGTTTTAGCACTATTTAAAAACGGAGATCATTTAATTGTATCAGAGGATTTATACGGAGGAACGTACCGAGTACTAAATGAAATTTTTTCAGAGCAAGGAATTACTGTTTCGTACGTCAACACAGCCCATCTCGAACAAGTAAAAGATGCGCTTCGTCCCAATACGAAAGCTTTATTTATTGAAACACCTACGAATCCAATGATGCACGTGACTGATTTGCCAGAAGCAATTGCGTTAGCTAAACAGCATGATTTGCTTACCATCGTTGACAATACCTTCATGTCCCCTTATTATCAGCGTCCTTTAGAGCTTGGAGCAGATATTGTGATACATAGTGCAAGCAAATACATTGGGGGTCATAATGATGTAGTTGCTGGTCTTGTAGTCGCTCGATGTAGTAGCTTAGGAGAGAAAATTCGTTTTTATCAAAATGCAGCTGGGGCAATCTTAGGTCCACAGGATAGCTGGCTGTTATTACGCGGTGTTAAAACGCTAGCGCTTCGTATGGAAAAGCATAATGAAAACGCACTGAAAATTGCAAATTGGCTTACTGCTCATGATCTCGTGGAAAAAGTGTATTACCCTGGTCTTGAAACACATCCAGGCTATGAAATCATGAAGAAACAAGCAACTGGATTTGGAGGCATGATTTCTTTTGCTGTCTCACACCCTGACATCGTGTCAGTACTTTTAGAAAATGTCAAAGTTATTACATTTGCAGAAAGCTTAGGAGGCGTGGAAAGTTTAATGACATTCCCAGCTCGTCAAACACATGCTGATATTCCGGAAGAAATTCGAAATCGTGTCGGAGTAACAAACTGTTTACTGCGGTTATCAGTTGGAATTGAGCACGCAGATGATTTAATTAAAGATTTGAAGGAGGCATTTGATGCATACCAACAATAATAAACATAGATTTGGTACGAACTTAATTCATGCAAATACAGGAATTGACGGTCATTTTGGAGCGGTTAACGTACCTATTTATCAGGTATCTACATTTAACCAAGAAGATGAGACGAACAACGGCCGCTATGACTATTCTCGTTCAGGAAATCCAACTCGTGAGGCTTTAGAAAACACCATTGCTCAGCTAGAAAATGGATACGCTGGTTTTGCTTTTTCATCAGGTATGGCTGCTATCTCATCGGTGTTATCTATTTTTGAATCAGGGGATGAAATTTTAGTTTCACATGATACGTACGGCGGGACATATCGTGTATTAACACGATTATTTTCAAAGTTTGGTATCAAAACAACTTTTGTTGATACAACGAAGGTTGAGAAAGTAGAAGAAGCTATCACAAAAGATACGAAGGCTATTTATATCGAAAGCCCTTCAAATCCATTTTTACAGGTAACGGATATTAAAGCAGTAGCAAGTTTGGCGAAGGAGCGCAACCTCCTTACAATTGTGGATAACACGTTTTTAACACCTTATCTACAGCAGCCGATTGACCTTGGTGTAAATATTGTGATTCATAGTGCTACAAAATATCTCAGCGGTCACAGTGACGTCATTGGCGGTCTAGTTGTGGTAAGCGATGAAAAGCTAGCAGAAGAAGTAAAGTTTGTACAAAATGCTTTTGGTGCTATCTTAGGACCGCAGGATTGTTTTTTACTGCTTCGAGGAATTAAGACATTAAAAGTTCGTTTAGATCAGCAGTTAAAAACAGCGCTRCAGTTTGCAAAGTGGCTTGAAGAACAATCTCTAGTGAGCCGTGTATACTACCCGGGCTTAAAAAGTCATCCGGACCACAAACTGATTTCAGAACAAGCAAATGGATACGGAGCTATGATTTCTTTCCAAGTACAGGATGAAAAAGTAGCGCGACATATTTTACAAGGAGTCAAATTGGCTTCAATTGGCGTTAGTCTAGGTGCAGTTGAATCCATTCTAACTCATCCTGCAACAATGTCTCATGCGAGTATCCCAAAAGAAGTGCGTGAAGAAAAAGGAATTACTGATTCACTTCTTCGCCTTTCAGTAGGGTTAGAGGAATTTGAGGATTTGAAGCAAGACTTTAACGCTGTTTTTCAAAGCTTAGAAGAAAAGGCGTTAATTAAATAAAGAAAAGAGACTGGGACAAAAGTATTGTAGTTAAAGTTAAACAAGAACTATTAATCAAAATTACTGATTAATAGTTCTTGTTTTTTGTTGTCACGGTGAACGTAGGTTTCATCTATTTCGTTGCTTCTAGCGGTTCAGTTCCTTTATCCCATTTGTTCGTCTTTACACTGGATTGATATCCGTTATATACAGCTATCTAAAAGGTTTGTGTATAGGGACGTAAGCGCAACTTTTTCATCAGAGGAAAGACTGCTGCTTAGAATTCTTTTTATGCCAAGGTGATATTTTACATACGGTGTTTGCCGGACGCGTGGATGAGTCATTTCATCTTTTAAATCCTTCATAATGGCTTCGTGAAGCTGATCTTCACTTGTCATGGCTTGTTTAGAAGCGAACGAACGGTTCAACCATAGGGTTTGATAAGCTGCTAGTAAATGTTCAGAAGTCATTGTGCAAAGAGCTCCTTTAGATTAGTTTCTTCATTATAATAATCTATAGTTTACCATAAGTATTAATACGTGTACGTAACTTTTACAGAAGCAGATACAGTCAAGGACTGAGCTTGAATAGGGGGAGAGGCTGCTAATAACTTAGGCGAGGAGCCAGATGACTGATAGACGGGGCCTTCTTCGATTAAAATGGGGATTTGGTTAATAGGGAGCTGCAGCGTGTTGGCAATGGTAAAGGCCTTTTCTTTAGCGTTAAGCAAAGCTTTACTTATCGCTTCTTGTTCATATTTATCATCATTTGTAACGTGGAATTGAAGATCTTGCGCTACGTTGGCTCCGCTTGAAAAAGTAGCGTTATAGACATCGCCAGCTTGTTTTACATCTTGTACTCTTACTCTAAATAAGTGCTGTACTTCGTATCCTGTAAGAGTCGATTTTCCATCACTGTAATCATATTTAGGATTTATGGTGAACGAAGCTGTTTCAATTTGCTGGTCATTGATTCCAAGTTTTTTTATTTCTTGCAGCAAAGTATTTGAAACAGCTGAATTTTCTTTTAAGGCTTCTTGAACGTCTCGGTTTTCCGTGCGGGTTCCAATCGTCATGGAAATTTCATTTGGAACTGCTGAAACACTTCCTTCACCAATTACTTTAATTTCTCTATTTTGTGTATCTACGCGCAGTTGCTGTGTAGGTTCGTAAGGGAAATAAGAATGTTGCATGTAAAAACCCTCCTTAATCTGTCTTTAGTACATATATATGACAACATGGCTTGCATTAAAAGCAAAAAGTACACAAGTTACGACTTGTGTACTTTTTTTACTATTTTGTATGCTGTTCTAATACGCTTTCCATGTTTCTAAATTGATCTTCTACAGCTTTTGAAGGCTTTTTTGTTAACAGACTTACTACAATAACAGCCAGCAAGCTTAAGAAAAATCCAGGAATCATTTCGTAAAGGGCATCCTTCAATGGAGTATTTACCCAAATTAATACTGTAGCAGCACCTACAATCATCCCTGCAAGTGCTCCCCATCGAGTCATACGTTTCCAGTAAAGACTTAGTAAAATAGCAGGACCAAAAGCTGAACCAAATCCAGCCCAAGCATATCCAACCAGTCCTAAAATCGTATCACTAGGTTTTAAAGAAAGCAAAATGCCGATAATTGCAACACCTAAAACCGCAGCTCTTCCAACCGTTACAAGCTCTTTGTCAGAGGCCTTGCGTCGGAAAAATGTTTTATAAAAGTCTTCTGTAACAGAGCTTGCCGTTACAAGCAGCTGAGAAGAAATGGTACTCATAATTGCCGCTAGTAAAGCTGCATATAAGAATCCAGTAATTAACGGATTGAAGAGTATATCCGCAAATTTAATAAAAATAGTTTCAGGATCTGCTAATTTCATACCTGTTTTTTCTACATATGCAATCCCAACAAGTCCTGTCAGCATAGCACCAATAATAGAAATAATCATCCAGCTCATTCCAATACGACGTGCGGGTTTTAACTCCTTAACAGAAGAGATAGCCATAAAGCGAACGATAATATGAGGCTGTCCGAAATAGCCAAGTCCCCAGGCTAAGAAAGATATAATACCTAAAACGGTCGTACCTTTAAAAATGTCAAGGTATGCTGGATTAATGTCCTGTACAATATCTATTGTTGTGTTAACGCCTCCAACATTGGTGAAAGCTACAATAGGTACTAAAACTAAGGCAAGAAACATAATAACACCTTGAACAAAATCTGTTAAACTAACGGCTAAAAATCCACCGAAAAGGGTGTAGGCAATAACAACAGATGCTGTTACAAATAAGCCAATTTGATAATTCACACCAAATGCCGATTCGAACAATCGTCCGCCTGATACCATACCAGCTGAAGTGTAAAGAGTGAAGAAAATAAAGATAACAATCGCTGATACTGTTCGAAGAATCTTGGCATGGTCGCCAAAGCGATTTTCAAAAAAGTCTGGAATTGTAATGGAGTCATTCGCTACTTCCGTATAAGTGCGAAGACGCGGAGCGAGGATTAAATAATTTAAATAAGCACCAATAGATAAACCTACTGCAAGCCATAAACTTGAAAGACCTGTCACATACATGGATCCTGGAAGCCCCATTAACATCCATCCACTCATATCTGAAGCGCCAGCTGAAAGCGCAGTAACGGCCGGACCTAGTCCGCGTCCGCCTAGCATGTAACCCGATACGTCCTGAGTTGTTTTTGTGTAGGCATACCATCCTATTCCAAGCATTCCTACAAAATAAATGCCCAGTGAAATATAAACACCAATATCCACCAAATCTCCCCTTTATGCATTTTTTATGCATGAAACGAGCAGTGCTCGCCATGCAAACATCTTATGGTTTCTAAAACTAACAAACTTTTCCCTTACTATCAACCCACAAAACCGTAAATTACCTAAGTCTAAAATCCCCTAAACCTTTATATTATAGAAATGAAAACGTTTTCAAAATAAAGTAAAATAAAAATATTCAGAAATTTACAAGCGCATTTTTTATGCAATATTTTATGCAAAAAATAAAATAAAAAGAGCATTTCGTAAAATGCTCTTTTGACATTCATGTATATTAGCGTGAGTTCGGGAATACGCGGCGAACAACTTCTGAAAACTCATCAAACAGTCCAGAGACTGGTTTGCCGGTTTGAAGCTTGTCTACATATCCGTTCATACGGTTTACAAAGTCAGGGTTTGTTGATACAAACACTCGATGAACACTGCCGTCAGCTTTTCTCACTTCATGTGCGATCTTATGCTCCATATCTTTTGTGAGATTACCTTCTTTGTTATCGTCTAATACAGCTGCTACGTAAGCTGTATGATCGGTTACGATTACGTTAGCATCTTTAACGTTTTTTAATGCTACGATACGATCAGCCGCCACATCGGCTACTCTCATTCCGCCTGACTGGTTATATTGTTCTTTTTCGTTACGCTGTACATCTTGCGTATCGTTCACGTCATTCATTTTCGTTTTATTGTTTCCATTTTCATATGTGACGTTGCGGACTGTATTATCATCAATGACGCCATCTTTACCTTGATCTGCTGTGCTGCAGCCGAATAAAGAAAGGGTCGTCATGCAGCCTACAACAAACAAAAACGATTTCTTCATAGTATCACTCCTTATAAGTTTTAACCTTTCTTATAATTTGTTAAAAATGTGTGAAGCATACATGAAAAATATAAAAAAGCCTATACTATCGAAA
>NZ_JBFULJ010000183.1:0-6000 GCF_056400385.1 Priestia sp. P5_B4 | reverse complement strand
TCGCCATGCCCTCCAATCAACAGCTGGAAGCAGGTAAAAATATGAGACCTATGTTTACCATCATAAAAAAATCCGAACGAGCTTGATTAAGAATCAAGCTCGTTCGGATCCTTCYTCAACTAACATATTTTTACCTCAGCCTCTTTTATCCAATAATAATACGTTCTTTCGGATAGTGATAATCCGGTCCAGACGTTGGACGGCGAAGCATTAAAATAAATGAAAACATGCCGATTCGGCCAATGAACATTAAAATCATAATAACGCATTTACCGATATCAGAAAGCCCTCCTGTAATTCCCATTGATAAACCTGTTGTCCCAAAAGCCGAACACACTTCAAAAATAAGCTCAATGAGAGAAAAATGTTCTGTAATACTTAAAATAAGAAGAGAACTCGAGCAAATGATTACGGCTAACATCGATACAGCTACTGATTTAATAATGTCGTCTTCATGAATTTCGCGGCGAAAGATTTTAATCGTCTTATTTCCTCTGACGTAATAAAACAGGAAAAGAATATTTAATGCAAACGTCGTCGTACGAATTCCTCCCCCTACTGAGCTCGGTGAAGCACCGATAAACATCATCGCACTCATCATAATTAACGTAGGAAGTGAAAACTCATTAATATTCATGGTCGCCACTCCTCCACTCCTTGTGGCAGCGGATTGGAAAAACGCATAAAAAAACGATTCATCCCAAGACTTATCTGCTAGAAATCCTGAATGCTCTAGCACAAGAATCAAGATTGTCCCCCCTGCTAACAGCAGAAAAAACATAATGGTCGTTAGCTTCGTAAATAGCGAAAATTGAAATTTACGCTTATCTTTAAATGTTAAAAAATAGTGCTTAATTTCAATTAATACAGGGAATCCAATCGCTCCAAGCGTAATTAAAATAACGGTTACCACTTGGACAAAATAATCATGGGCATACGGAATAAATGAAGATCCTGTAATATCGAAGCCAGCATTTGTTGTAGCGCTGACAGAAGCAAAGAAACCATGCAAAAACGCATCCGTCCAGCTCGAATAATAACGGAGAAAATGTAATCCTAAAACAATGGCGCCAACTAGTTCAATGGCAAAAATAATAAATAAAATATTTCTCATCAAGTCAACTAATCCTGATAAGCGGGATTGGTTATGGTCTGTCATAATGAGCTGACGTTCCTTTAAACCGATTTTTTTACCCAAAATCATCCAAATAAATGTACTGAGTGTCATTACACCAATACCACCGATTTGAAAAATAAAAGCGAGTAAAAAATAGCCCGTCGTACTAAATGTATCCGGAGTAGAGACAGGTGTCAGCCCTGTTACACTTACCGCACTAACGGCAATAAATAAGCGATCAATAAATGCTAACTTCACTCCCGGCTTTAAAGCTTCTGGAATACTAAGTAATAGAAATCCAAGCGTAACAGCCACTATGTAAAATGTAACAATAATTTGAGCTGAAGACATCTGCCTTACTCGTCGTTTCCATGGTTGCGGCATAATCTGACATTCCTTTTTGTTATAATACTAATAGTTTTCTTCTTTCTTCTTAAAGCATACTCATTGTTACATGGATTGCAATATCCATGTAAAAAATCCCATGTTCAAGAAGGTGACTACATTAGTATAAAAGAAGTCACCTCACTTGTCATTAGATATCATATATTCCAGCAGCCCGCATAAAGAACCGTCAATCAATATTGTCTGTTTACAAAAAAAACGAGGTTGAGACATAATTAAATGAATCCAATCTAAAGACGAACAAATGGGATSCATGAGCTGAACCGCTTGTGACACCGCWGTYGATTTCCGTGCAAGACTTCGCCTTGCTCTCCAATCAACAACTAGAAGCAACTATATATTTGAAACCTACGTTTACCATAACAAAAAAACGAACCACTAATATCAGTGGTTCGTTTTTCACTTCGGCTAAAATACTTTTGTCCTAGCCACGTCTTTATTTTATTTAGAGCGTTTTTCTAGCCAATCGCCGATTGAAGGATATGTTTCCTTCACTGCTTTTGGACCAAATACAACAGATACGTGACCTGTTTGCAACAATTTGTACTCTTTATCTTCACTTGAAACAGCGTCCATTAAAGCTGCCACTTGATGCGGCATCGCAATATGATCACGGCTAGCAGCAATGTTTAAAATATTAGCTTTAATATTTTTTAAATCTACTTTGCGTCCGCGAACTTCAAGTTCACCATTGATTAATTTATTTTGTTGATAGAAGTCACGAATCCACTGACGATAAGCTTCACCAGCAAATGGGATTCCGTCAGCAACCCACTTTTGCATTAGCTTCCAGCTTTCAACAAACCGCTGATTTTCCGAACGGTCCACCAACGTTACATATGGGCCATAGAAATTCGTGATTGGCTTTAACATCTTGTTTCCAAAGTCAATCATCTCTGGAGGGATGTTTCCGAATGTATCTACTGCTTTATCTAAATTAAAGTAGCGATCGTCTAAGAATGCTCCGTATAAACCTGTATCCGAAAAATCAAATGGACTTGTCATAAAAATTAAGTTTTTAATCGGCAAGTCTTCATTTAATGCAGCAAAAATAGATGTCATAGTTCCGCCCATGCAGTAACCAAGAACAGACAAATCAGGAGATTTAGAAGTGCGCAGCACCTTTTTCGCTGCTTTTGGAATATAATCTACAATATAATCATCTAGCTTCATATTGCTGTCTTCAAGCCCAGGAGTTCCCCAGTCAAGCAAATACACGTCAAAACCGCGGTTCAATAAGTATTCAACAAGGCTGTTTCCAGGTGTTAAATCCAAAATATACGGTTTATTGATCAATGCATATACGAGTAAGATTGGTGTTTTATGCAGGTTATCTTTTACTGGCGTATAGCGGTATAATTTCGCTTTGTTCTTTTTCCAAATAACCTCTTTTGGTGTTAATCCAACTTCCGGTTCCGCTTCTGTTGTCATAATTTCATATGCACGCTTAAAACGTCTTGCAGAACTTTTATATTCACTTGGCATTGATTTGATTAATTTTTCCCACTCTTGCACGTAAGGAATTGCCACGAATATACACACCCTTTCATTCCATTAGTAGTTAGTTAACAAGCACAGCCCCGACAAAAGTCAGGGCCAGCATTTATTACATGTATAAGCCGCCGTTAATGTTTAACTGTTGTCCTGTAATGTACGCGCCGTCTTTTGCTAAGTAAACAACTCCACGTGCAATTTCTTCAGCGTGGCCTAAGCGACGAGTTGGGATTTTTGCTACAACTTTTGCACGAACTTCTTCCGGCATTGCCATTACCATTTCCGTTTCAATAAATCCTGGGCAAATTGCATTAACTGTTACGCCTGACTTAGCTAGCTCAAGAGCTAATGATTTAGTGAATCCTAGCATACCTGCTTTAGCAGCTGAGTAGTTTGTTTGACCAAATCCGCCCGCTTGACCAATAATTGATGAAATATTGATAACACGACCACCTTCAGATTCTAAAAGGTGCGTTAGCGCAGCTGATGTTGTGTTGTATACGCTATGTAAGTTTACATCAATTACTTTTTTCCAATCTTCTTCACCTAACTTCTTGAATGAACGGTCGCGCGTAATTCCAGCATTGTTTACTAGAATGTCTAATTGACCAAACGCAGCTTTTGTTTCTTCGATTAGGTGTTTTGCTTGATCTACATAAGACACGTCAGCTTGAACCGCAATAGCTTCTCCGCCGTTGTCTTTAATTTCTTTTACGATTGCTTCTGCAGATTCTTTACTGCTGTTATAGTTTACTGCTACTTTTACTCCATTAGAAGCAAGCTCACGTGTAATTGCTGCCCCGATACCTTTAGATCCGCCTGTTACGATTGCTACTTTACCTTGTAATGTTGTCATGAAAAATTTCCCCCTTGCTTCTTCAGCTATGATTTTTACTGTAAATACAGCAGTTAATGTTGTTATAAAATCCCCTATACCTTACTTGCGAGCTGGCTGCTCAGTTTTTTGAGCGTTTGATGGTTTTGCTTCAGATTTAGCTTCTGCCTTTGGCTTTTCAGCTAATTTTTCTTGTTTTTCTAACAGCTGAGCCTGAAGCTGCTCACCTTGAGTTTTAATTTGTTTTTGAATAGTTTCTTTTAACTCGTCTTGTGTTTTTTGCTGCCCTTCAAGAAGAGATAAAACTTTGTCGAGTTTTTTGTCTAACGATTTGACATCAGATTTCAGCTTAGTTACATCTTTTTTCAAAGCAGATGCACTTTCTTGCTGTGCTTCTAATTCATCAAAACGATCGTCAAATTGCTCTTCTAATAATTCTACTTTTTCTTCCACATTGATGACTAATGACGCAACGTTTGCTACATCTTCTTTTGTTGGTACATTTACTTGGTGCAGATAGCGCCCCGTTACTTCATTTACTGCTTGTTGATATTGAAGGTTCATATTTAGCACATTTCCCATGAGCTGGGAAAATTCTTCACGATTCATATTGTCCCCAATAACTTTACCCCAGTAAGATTCGGTTTTGTCATATACGTCTTTCCATGCTTGAAACGGATCAAATACTTTTTGCTGTTCCAAAACTCCATCTCCTTTCTTGTGTACGTTAAAAGTGATGGCTTTCAATATGGACACTTAATGTGACAAGCGACATATTAGAAGCTCTAAGTAAACGCAACCAATTTTGCGTTTATTTATTGGATAATGTAAATCTTTTCACAATTCACTTACCAACAAATTATAAATGTTATAAAAATTACCTACATGTACTATTATAAATACGTTTTCCAAAATAAACAATTCTAAATCTTTGTTTATTTTTGAATTTTTTTGACGCTTTTTGTCGAAATCCAAAAAATCGTTCTTTTTTCCTGTATTTGAAAGACCTGTTTTAAAGTGTTGACAATTTTTTCATCTAGGTGTAAATTACACATATGGAAAACAAATTCTCTTTTTTCGAAGGGGTGATTACCTTGGGATCAAGTGAAAAAGATAACACCTCTAATTCAAACAACTTAGAAAAATCGATTAGCGGTGCACCAAAAAACTTGATGGTTCCTTTTCTTCTTTTAAGTTTAAGAGGTTGGAATCTACATGGTTACAAGCTCATTCAGCAACTAATGAGCTTTGGATTCACATCAGTTGATCAGGGAAATGTCTACCGCACGCTGAGACAGCTTGAAAAAGACAACTTGATTACATCGCAATGGGATACGTCAGCTGAAGGACCTGCACGCCGGATTTATTCATTAACAGATGCCGGCGAACAATATTTAAGCATGTGGGCTAATTCACTTGAACAGTATCAAAACATGTTAGATTCATTTTTTCACATGTATACCGACATGTTGTTCCCTTTTAGCTCTTCTTCTTCTAAAAAGTCAAAAGAATCAAAAGAGGAAGAAAACGATTAAAGGGATTCACGCAGTACATCTGCGTTTCCTAATATAATGTTAAATTTCACGGTCAACCAGCGAGCGCGGAATGTTAGGTTTATCACACAACTACGAATTTCTTCTTTAACGTTTTGTTCATTACGATAACTGTTCGCCAGACCAAATTATTCAAGGAGGAATTTGATTATGTCAACAGTAAAGTATGATACAGTAATTGATGCAATGTGGGAACAATGGACAAAGGGGTTACAAAACATTGCAGACGGAAACAAACAAATTGAGCAATGGACGTTAAAAGCACTTGAGCAACAGCAAGAATTTGTAACAAAAGCAGTTGAACAACTTCAAGCAACAGACAAACAATGGAAAGCTGAATTAGAAGATCTTCAACAAAAAACAGTTGAAAACTTACGTAAAACAGCTGGAAACGCTGTTGCCGATTCTTATGAAGAATGGACAAACCGCACGCATGAAGCATTAAATAAATTACAAGAGCTTTCTCTTAACCAAAGCAAATCAAGCTATTCTTTAGTAAAGCAAGCTCAAGAACAATATCATCAAGTAGTAACACAATTAGTAGAAGAGCAAAAGAAAACGCGCCAAGAATTCCAACACGTATCTGATGCATACGT
>NZ_JBFULJ010000182.1:0-6001 GCF_056400385.1 Priestia sp. P5_B4 | reverse complement strand
ACACTGATGGAAATTACAAAAATGAAAGGCAGCTGTTTTAAAAAGATCTCTTCTTGCATAACAACGTTAAAGTTTACCGAAATAACGGTGCTAATTAAATGAACAGCATACAAAGTGAAGAAAGCGAGTCGTTTTTGGATATTTCCAATAAAATAAGCGATAAAAAAAGCAAAGTAAAAGGCAAAGTAAATATAATTGAAAATAGTTGTCAGGGCTAAGGAAATAACGATTAACAAAGCCGTCCATACGTAAACGGACTTGCCTGTTGAAACAAAAGCAAAACGATAGAAAATAAAAAATAAGATGGTGAGTAACGAACCAACAATAATGTGATTCATGGATGAAGACTGTAAAATAAAATAAAATGGTAGAATGACAAATACCGTCCATATGTACGGAGATAGTCCAGTGATTTTTTGGAAAAACGTATATTTTTTCATAAAGAACCTCGTTTACTTGTTAAAATACACTATTAGTTTACCACAAAGTAGAACGAAATAAGTTTAGAGAGATAGATAAAACAGTCAAGCTTTTGAAAGCTTGACTGTTTTGTTTTATTAAAGTTCTGCTTTTGTTTGAGATGACATTCTGCTTGCTTTTGGTGCAGCTGAGCGTGTTTTTATTTCTTTAAAGCTCACAAACATTTTGTTTTCTTCATCCCATAGACGGAATCGAAGAGAGCGAAGACTTGTTGCGAGTGTAATGGTTGGTACATTTTGAAGAGGCTGCGTGTGTTGATGAACAGCTTCAAGCTTATAGTTTGGCACTCTTGGGCTTAAATGATGTACATGGTGAAACCCAATATTGCCTGTTAGCCATTGCAATAGTTTTGGAAGCTTGTAAAATGAACTTCCTTCAACGGCAGCTTTTACATAATCCCAGTGCTCATCTTCTTCAAAATAAGAATCTTCAAACTGATGCTGTACATAAAAAAGCCAAATTCCAATTGAACCTGAAATGAAGAAAATCGGTCCTTGAATTAATAGGAACGCCTGCCACCCTACCAACCAGCAGGTCGCTGCTGCTAATGCAACGATCAATACATTTGTAAGATACGTATTCATTCTTTCTTGTTTCTTCGCATTTTTTTGATTGAATCGGTTTGTAATCAAAAATACATATATAGGTCCCACGCCGAACATAATGAACGGATTGCGATAGATACGGTAAGCGATTTTTTTCCAAATAGAAGCTTCTTTATATTCTGTTACGGTTAACACCCAAATGTCACCCGTACCTCTTTTATCTAAGTTGCTGCTTGTTGCATGGTGAATTGCATGGCTATGTCCCCATTGACTGTAAGGGAACATCGTTAAGACACCGGTAATGGTTCCGAGAATTTTATTGTGTTGTCTACTTTTAAAGAAAGAGTAGTGACAACAGTCATGAAAAATAATGAATATTCTTACTAAAAATCCTGCTGCGATAACAGTTAGCGGAAATGCTAAAAAATAAGAAATTGAAAGGCTCTCATAAGCGAGAAACCACAGTGTGAAAAAAGGTAAAAAAGTATTAATCAATTGTCTTATGCTGTCTTTCATTACTGCTTTTTCAAAAGGTGCAACTTGTTTTCGTAAATTCTTTTGTTTTTGTATAGTCATATGAAATTCCTTTCATCACCGTATATTACCCTCAGTATAAAGAGATTTTTCTGACTATTTAAGACATACGTGTCATATAGAAACCATGACAGTTGTCATATATACGTAGGGGGAAGCTGTAAAAAATGAAAAAAAGCGGTATTTAACAGTCTGCGGTTCTGATAAAATTATACAGTGAAGGCTTATTGCTACGGAGTATTTAAGAAGAAAAAAGGAGTTTGAAATGAATAAAAGAAATAGATGGGTATATCTTCTTCTAGCTTTTGGGATCATGGGAGCAGGCCTTTTATCAAGAAAACTTACCGCGAATCTTCCTCACATCGTAAATATATATGCGGGAGATTCGTTATGGGCCTTAATGATTTTTGTCAGCGTGGGTTTTTTGTTTCCTGCATGGAGGATAAAAATGACTGGTATGTTTGCTATAGTGTTTTGTTACTTCATTGAATTTACACAGTTGTATCACGCTCGGTGGATTGATGACATAAGAAAGACTGCGCTAGGAGGGCTCATTCTGGGGTATGGCTTCTTATGGAGCGATATACTGGCTTATTCGATTGGAGTCGGGGTAGGAATGAGCTCGGAATATTATAGATATCGATTTAAAAGATCCGCCTAGCAAATACGGTTCAACGAATTTTAGAACTCAGCTGAGGATGGAATAAGCCGTAAGGTTATGAAGCAGGATGTATATACATAAAAATAAACTTATGCATAAAAATTTTTTACTTAAAACCAATTGTCTATTCGTTGAACGAGAGGAAGAGAGGGGATTATTTGAACTTAATAGCCTGGATGATTATTGCATGTGAAATCGCTTTTTGGATAGTCATCATTTTAGGATTAGCAGCAAGGTATATGTTTAAAAAACAAAAGCTCAGTTTTTTTATTTTAGCTCTAACACCTGTTGTTGATTTTTTTCTTCTGATTGTGACGAGCGTAGACCTTTACGGAGGTGCTACAGCGACCTATGCTCACGCTATTGCAGCCGTGTATATTGGAATTTCGATCGCTTTTGGAAAAAGTATGATTCAATGGGCAGACGAACGCTTTCAATATTATGTGATGAAAAGCGGAGAAAAACCCCGTAGGCGCTATGGAAAAGAATATGCAAAGCATTATTTTAAGTCATGGCTACAGCATCTTGTTGCTTACGCTATTGGAGCAGCTCTTTTAGCGGCAATGATGTATATAGTACCAAATGGAAAAACCAACGTGCTGCAAAATGTAGTGGAATTTTGGACAGTTATTGTAGGAATTGATTTCCTATTATCTCTTTCTAATTTCGTTTGGCCTAAAAAAGAAAAAGAGTCCGGTTATACCAACTTATAAAAAGACATCGTCATGCGTGTGAAGCAAAAAACCTCCCCGTAAGGAGGTTTTTTGTTTTACCATCCAGGGTATAGGTATATGAATGATGCTTGTCTAAGGTAGTTCAGTTTAGTTGCTTAAGCGGCTAAACTGCTTTTTGTGCAAATATATGTACAATTTAGGTAGCATGCATGATAAGAATTCTGTGTATTCCATATACTACCTTATATGAAAGATAGACAAGTGATACAATACAGTTTGTTTTTAGGAGAGCTTTTATGAAAAAACGCCGGTTGGACTTTATTTTTTTATTTATTATTTTACTTTCCATTTATGCTTTCTTTTTTACCTCTATTGATGTTCATTGGAAGTATGCCTTAGTTGGATTATATGGTGTCATCATTTTCATTTGTATGTATTCACTTATGCTTGAAAATCGAACGCCTGAAAGTACGTTAGTTTGGATGTATGTCCTCTTTTTCTTCCCTGTTGCAGGTTTTTTCTTTTATTTGTATTCAGGACAGCTCTATTTAAAGGGGCATATGTTTAAAAAAAAGCGTATGCATAACCGAGAGATGCTTAGAAAGATGGCAGACAAAGAAACGACGCCTGATCTATCGCCGCTTCAATCGCATCAGCGTTACTTTGCTCAGTATCTTCAATGTGTATCTTTGACAAAGATGAATGTTCATACAAAAACCTACGTCCTTAAGAACGGGCAAGAAACGTTTAATGAAATCAAAAAGCATTTGCAATCAGCAAAACAGTTTATTCATATGGAATACTATATGTTTCACTCAGATGCTCTAGGAAAAGAAATCATTGATATTTTAATAAAAAAAGCAAGCGAAGGTATAGAAGTGCGCTTTACATTCGATACAATGGGAAGTTTTACACTATCGGGTTCAGATATTAAACGAATGAAAAAAGCGAATATTAAAGTGCATCCTTTCTTACCTATTAAGTATGGATTTTTCAATCAAAAATTCAACTTTCGAAACCACCGTAAAATAGTCGTAATTGACGGGGAAGTAGGTTTTGTAGGGGGATTGAATGTTGGGGATGAGTATTTAGGAAAAAACAAAAAAATTGGTTTTTGGAGAGATACTCATCTGATGCTAAAAGGAGAATCTGTTCAAACCTTGCATTCGATCTTTATGTTCGATTGGGAATACGTTTCTGGAGAATGCTTAATTAACGATGAAGCGTATACAAAGCCTCATCCTGTCGAAGGAGAAGGCTTTGTGYAAGTGGTGGCGACAGGGCCCGATACGCAGGAAAATATGAGTGATTATTACTATACTATGATTACAAGCGCGACGAAATCAATCTGGATTTCAACTCCTTATTTTGTTCCAAATGAAGCCATAAGAACCGCCCTTCGTATTGCGGCTAGAAAAGGTGTAGAGGTACGGATTATGGTACCCGAAATTAATGATGGCTTTCTGACTCAATATGGAACTAGGTCATATTTTGCTGAACTTCTTCGATGTGGAATTGAAGTATATTCGTATAGAAAAGGGTTTTTGCATCAAAAAATTGTGATTATAGACGGAGATATGGCTTCGGTCGGTACTGCAAATATGGATATGAGAAGTTTTCATCTGAACTTTGAAGTTAATGCATTTTTAATTGAAGGAGAGACGATTCAAACGCTCATCAAAAATTACGAAGAAGATATTGAAGACAGTCATTTGATCAAACCAGTAGCATTTTACAAGCGAAGCTTAGTAGAACGTTCGAAAGAGTCATTTGCACGCTTATTTTCAGGTGTTTTATAAAATAAAGTTTGTTTTCAAAAAGCAGGAGGAAACGTATGGGTGAATCTCCATTTGTTAAAAAAGATACGTTTGGTCGAAAGTTACATCGCTTAAAAGAACGTACTAAGCCATTTGTCGTACGTTTTTCACGGTTTGGTCATGTGGCTCAAGGTGTGGTCTATTTTATCATCGGTATATTAGCGATTCAGACAGCTTTCGGATTAAAAGGCGATTTAGTTACTTCTCAAGGAGCCCTACACACAATTGCAAAGCAGCCGTTTGGATTTTTGATTTTAATTGTCTTGGCAGTAGGTTTAAGTGGATATGCGTTTTGGCAAATCATTTCTGCTATTTTTGATCCTCACCACGTTGGGCATGGGGTAAAAGGCGTTTTCACTCGTTTGGGCTATTTAGTTGTAGCGACGTTTTATATTAGTCTTTGTGTGAGTTCGGTGAAAATTTTGCTTCATGCTCACGTTCATACCTCAGGTAAGCATTATCAAACGGTATCAGCCAAGCTGTTATCTTATCCCTTTGGGCAAACCATCATTGCGCTTACAGGTATCGGCGTTATTATCTTTGGGATTGGACAAGTATATTGGGCTCTTTCAGGACGCTTCTTAAAAAAACTAAAGAAAAACGAAATGTCAAAAGAAGAGTGGCGATGGAGCGGGCATATTGGAAAAGTAGGTATTATTGCTCGAAGTATCGTCTTTGGTATTATTGGTTTCTTTCTTATTCGCACGGCTCTTCAAGCGGATCCAGACGAAACGAAAGGGTTAGATGGAGCCCTTGCTGAAGTAGCACAGCGTCCTTTTGGGTCTGTACTGCTGGCTATCGTATCAATCGGGCTTATGGCATACGGAGTATATATGTTTGCAGAATCAAGGTATAAACGAATTGATCCTTAATAAAATTAAAAAGATGAAAAAGCTACTTTTTGACCTTCTGCTCATATCATATAGCAGATAGATAATGAACAGGAGGAGAGGCAGATGCCATCGGTAGTAGGAGCCGTAAATATCTCGAATGTATTGGTTTCATCTTCAGTGGAGTTTGGTGATTGTCTGGCTATTAAGCCAAAAAGTACAGCTTTTACAACAGTCGGTTCTGGCAGCGGGAACACAGGGAATTTTATGAATATTACAAGCAGTTCCAGTACCGCTAATACAATTGATATGGATATTAAGGATCAAAATGTAGTGGGAAATGCATAAGAAACGCAAGCTTATCGTCATCGGACGGTAAGCTTTTTTATTTGTATTTCACGTATACCCAGACGTTTCTTTACCACAATGTACCTCTAGGATTCTATCTTATAGGAGTAGT
>NZ_JBFULJ010000181.1:0-6056 GCF_056400385.1 Priestia sp. P5_B4 | reverse complement strand
GTTTATTAGTCATCATATGTTTATGGATGTATTTAATGAAGCGGTAGACGGAATTGTCATTTTTGATCGAACGGGTCAGCTTATCGACGCGAACCCTTCATTTTGCGAACGATTAAATTATACAAGAGCACAGCTTCTAACCAAAACACTAGAAGAGCTTGTAGAACCTACTTATCATTATAAGGTGAAAAAATTATGGAGAACTCTGCATCAAGAAGGAAAGACAAGCGGTGAGCTACCGATCAGGCTCGAAAATGGAGACGTTACTTTTTTTGAATTTACCACAACGGCTAATATATACAGTCAATACTATATGTCCATTATGAGAGACGTGACGGAAAAACGGCTGATGGAGCAGCAACTGTTGAGAAGCGAAAAAAATTTCAGGGCTATTTTTGAAAATGCGATTGAAGCGATCTTGATTTGGAGAGATGATGGTGAAATCTTGAACGCTAATCTTGCTTCTTCGCGTACATTTGAGCTGCCGTTAAACAAATTAATTGGAAGCAATTTGTATACGTTTATCRATACAAAAAGCTTTAGTGCGTTAAAGGTGCTCCAAACGTTTCAAACAAAAGGAGAAATTCGTAATCAGCTTCCTTTTTACATGCCAAATGGAGAAATCAAACAGTTGGAATTCACAGGGAAAAAAGGCATTATAGAAGGAGACCATTTAACGATTTTTCGAAACATCAGTGAACGTACAAAAATCGAACAGGAGCTTCGGAATAACGAAGAGAAATTCAGACAGATTTTTAATGGTTCGATCGATGGGTTAGTTTTATGGGACGGCAAGCGAAATATTATTGATGTAAATTCTTCTCTTTGTGATATTCTAGAACTCAGCAAAGAGGAGATTTGTGCGCACTCCATGGAGGATTTTATTTCTTCAGCGAATTTAGATGCGGTCATTGAGCATAAAGAAACGATTGAGCAAAAAGGGGAAGCAGAAGGAGAGATTACGTACGTTACGGGGAACGAAAAAGTTAAAAATATCGAATTTTCCACGAAAAAAGATATCTTGCCAGGTCTATATATGACGCTTTTAAGAGACGTAACGGAACGAAATCAAATGCAAGAGCAGATTCGAAAATCGGATACGCTTCAAGTAGTCGGCCAGTTAGCAGCTGGGATTGCGCATGAAATCCGCAACCCGATGACAGCTYTAAAAGGGTTTGTGCAGCTGTTAGAAAGCAGCATTCAAGAAGATCACTCTCTTTATTTTGATATTATTAAATCCGAATTAAAAAGAATTGAAACCATTATTACAGAGTTTCTCGTACTCGCTAAGCCACAGGCCGTAAAGTTTGAAAAGAAAAATCTAGCTGCGGTTGTTAAAGAAACGATTGATTTATTAAATGCTCAAGCGCTTTTAGAAAATATTCAGTTTGAACTATGTGTGTCTCCTCAGCTGCCAATGGTATACTGCGAGCCGAACCAAATTAAGCAAGTACTAATAAATGTCATTAAAAATGCAATTGAAGTCACGTCAAACGGAGGAAGAATTATTGTTGAAGTTTACTCTACAGAGCCGCACTACGTGACGGTCTCCATTCGAGATCAAGGGGACGGAATGCCCGAAGAGCGCATCAAGCGCTTAGGAGAACCATTTTATACGACAAAAGAAAAAGGAACGGGACTCGGTTTGATGGTCTCATATAAAATTATCGAAGAACATAAAGGGCGAATTGAAGTGGAAAGCAAAATAGGAGAAGGCACAGCTTTTCATGTTATTCTTCCAGCTTAATTAGAAAGGATAAAAAATATGTACTACGGAGAAATGAATTTATTTTCTGATTTGAAAATTTATATTGTAGCCTCGGAAAAAGGGGTTCAACATATTTGGTTTGATAGCGATGATCATAACGAGCAGCTTGAAAAACTTGTCCATGACGAGAATTATCATCATGTGAAAGAAGCAAAGCGACAGCTGCAGGATTATGCTGAAGGGCGCACGTTAACATTTGATTTGCCTTTGGATATAAAAGGAACAGACTTCCAAAAAGAAGTATGGTTAACGCTTAAAGGTATACCTTATGGACAAACGTGGTCTTATAGTGATGTAGCGGAGTCTGTTAATCGCTCTAAAGCCGTAAGGGCTGTGGGACAAGCGAATCGTCGAAATCCACTGCCTATTATTTTACCTTGTCACCGTGTGATTGGAAAAAATGGGGCTTTAACAGGTTATGCAGGTTCCCAAACTCATATAAAAGAGAAACTATTAATGCTTGAAAGAAATGTAGCAAAAGGCGCTCTTGWGTTAAAATAACTATTCACCGTCCAATTTCCAGCCTTCTCCCTGCACAAAAACACCGTCAATTTGCTGAGGAGAAGGAAGGGAATTTAGTTCTTCATCTTTGGATAAATCGAATAGCTGATAGTGCTGCTTACGATTCAGCGCTTTGTTTTTATCCGTTTTTTGCTCTGAACTCATATTTACTCCCCCTTCTTCAAAAAGAATCCCCTATAATATATGTAGAAAAAGAAGAGAGTACTGTTACAATTGTGTTACAAATGCAGGTGAAAACCAGTGCTCAACAAAAAAAAGCCGCATAGCAGCGGCTTTTTTTATTGAGCAGATTGCAGCAAAACTTTTTGAATGGATTCCAAAGACGGAGAATGGATAATTCCATGCTCTGTAATAATGGCCGTAATCAGTTCGCTTGGCGTCACATCAAAAGCTGGATTGTACACAGAGATTCCGTCTGGAGCAATTTGTGTATCTCCAATGTGCGTTACTTCTTTAGGTGAACGTTCTTCAATAGGGATGCTGCTGCCGTCTTGAATAGATAAATCAAATGTGGACTGCGGCGCTGCTACGTAAAATGGAATACCGAATGCTTTCGCTAAAAGAGCAAGTCCATATGTTCCAATTTTGTTAGCCGTATCGCCATTTGCTGCAATGCGGTCAGCACCTACAATAATCCCATTAATTCCTTTTGTTTTAATGGTATGAGCGGCCATATTATCCGTAATCAGCGTCACGTCCACTCCCGACTGCTGAAGTTCCCAGGCTGTTAAGCGAGAACCTTGAAGAACGGGTCTTGTTTCACAGGCAAATACTTCAAGCGGAATATCGCGCTGTTTAGACAAGTGAAAAGGTGCTAAGGCTGTTCCATAATAAGCTGTAGCAATTGAACCAGCATTACATATTGTCATGATTTTATCTTTCTTTTTAAATAAAGAAAGAGCATGATCTCCAATTCGGTAGCACGTTTCTTCATCTTCTACTTGAATTTGAATAGCTTCATGAACAACTTTTGTTTTAGCTTCATTAACGGACGAAGCGGATTCAGCGCTTTTCGCTACGCGCTCCAATGCCCAAAATAAATTGACGGCAGTAGGGCGTGAACTAGCTAAATACTGTTGATCAAGAGCTAGTTTTTTGTTAAATTCCTTGACTGAATCTGTGTCATAGCTAAGCGCAGAAAGAGCAAGACCAAAAGCCGCCGTAATGCCAATTGCAGGAGCTCCGCGTACTTTCAAGGTAGTGATAGCATCCCATACGTCTTTAATTGTTTGCAGCTTAATATATTCAACTTTGCCAGGAAGCTGCTGCTGATCTAATAAAGTAATATATGATTCATTCCATTCCACTGAGCGCGGAAGTGATAGTGTATTTGTCATGCTGATACCGATCCTTTCATTGTGTACATTATTCGTTATCGAAGTAAATGTTCAAATTCATTTGGTGAAACGTCTTGTTGGTGCAAAAGCAAATAGCGTCCAATTTTTAACGCAGTACGTTTAGCGTTAATTTTTCTTTCCTCTGAAGAAATTTCGTCTAAGTCCGCTACGTGAGCTAAGCCAATCGTACGTCGAATGATTTCACATCCTGCATATCCAACAGCATCTTGCCACGTTTGCGTTAAAATTTCATGTAATAAGCGMTCATCTTTAGCGAAAGGTTCAGTGTTTTCAGAATGCCAAAGCGCAGTAAAGGTATCTTTGAATACGTTCCATGTGTTCGTAATGTGTGCAAATAACGGTTCGCGATTTGTTTCTCGAGAAAGAGCATTTAAAAATAAATTCGCAACAAATTGCCCTAAATCGAATCCAAACGGACCGTAAAAAGCAAACTCTGGATCAATCACTTTCGTTTCTTGACTGCTAGCAAAGATGCTGCCTGTATGTAAATCACCGTGGATTAGCGTTTGCGCATTTGTTAAAAATTTATATTTTAATTTTGCTGCTTGTAGCTTTACATCACCATCATTCCACAATTCTTCTACATCAGGACGCAGCGCTTTTTCAAATTCATTTGTATCAATATCAAAAAAAGGATCTGTAAAAACTAAATCTTCCGTAATATTGCATAAGTCGGGGTTGCTGTACTTAACAACTTCTTCTTTTTTATCCTGAGGTTTTAAGGCGAAATCAGACGTTTTGAACGCAATATGTCCTAAAAAAGAACCGATATGCTGTGAGAGCAGAGGATAACTTTCACCTTGAATAAGTCCGGCGCGAGAAATCGTTAAATGAGACAGGTCTTCCATGACCGTAACAGCAAGCGTTTCATCGTGGTAATAAACAGCGGGCACACGTTCTGGCGTAAATGCACCGAATTGCTTGAGCGCATTGCTTTCAATCGTGGCACGGTTCAAGGATAGAGGCCAGCTTTCGCCTACAACTTTTGCATAGGGAAGCGCTTGTTTGACGATAATGGATTTATTTGTTTGATCATTTATGATGTGAAAGACGAGATTTAAGTTGCCGTCACCAATTTCACGGGCAGTCAGTGCTTCTGTGGCATCAAAAAGACCTAGCTTTTTCACAAGTTTGATTGCTGAAATTTCTGTTAAAGGGTGATATTTCTCTGTTTTTGTTGTTGACATCGGAATCCCTCCATAGTTTATTAAACTGATTTGTTTACTAAGTTAATAGGTTTAAGAATATATGGAGGCTTTTATAATTTTAGAAAATATAAAAGCCTCTTTCGTTGGAAAGAGGCTTGATTGTAGTGTTCAAACCTCTTATCTGCCAGAAAAAATTACTTTCTGTTGGAATTAGCACCGTGCCTTTGTAAAACATGTTTTACKGGTGTGATCCATCTTAGGATGGAATGACGGTCGGTTGCTGGGCTTCACAGGGCCAAATCCCTCAGCCAACTCTTGATAAGAGTACGATTACTTATTTAATTTTGATTTGTTTGAATATTTTATGATATCTGGTGAAAATCGTATCATGCAAAAAAACGGCTGTCAATACATAATTAATAAAATTCTGTACGGCGATCTGTAAAGACGGGAATTTGTTTACGAATTTCTTTTACAAGTTCCAGGTTAACGTCAGCACTTAAAAGTTCTTCGCTATCGCCAGCTTCAGCGATTATTTCTCCCCACGGATCGATGACTAAGGAATGTCCGGCAAATGTGTTATTAGGATCTTGGCCTACACGATTACATGCGATTACATAGCATTGATTTTCGATTGCACGGCTAATGAGCAGGGCTTTCCAGTGGGCAAGTCTTGGAGCCGGCCACTGAGCGACAACAAACAAGACTTCTGCTCCGCTGCTAGTATGAACCCGTATCCATTCTGGGAAACGAATATCGTAACAAATAACTCCTGCGCACAGTGACTGTTCAAGTGTAAAAAGATTTTTTGCTGTTCCTGCTTCTAAATACAGGTGTTCATCCATTAATTTAAATAAGTGCAGTTTACTGTATTGTGATACTTCACGACCTTTTCGGTCAAAAATATACATCGTATTCGTGACGCCTTGCTCTGTTTTTTTCGCGATTGAACCTGCCACAATATTTATTTCGTTTGTTTTAGCAAATTGAGAGATTAATTGCTTGGCTTGCTGTCCTTCATCATCTGCAATTTCGTCTAGCCGCGTCAAATCATAAGCTGTATCCCATAGCTCAGGAAGCACAAGGATATCAGGGTTTTCTTTCAGGGCTTCCGTCATTTTTTGTTCGATATATTTTCGGTTTTTAGTTGGGTTTCCAAACGCAATATCAAGCTGCAAACACGTAATTTTTACACTCACTTTATCATCCGTCCTTTTTTTAGTAGTTGAAAAAAATGACTTTACAAGTTGAGTATTACAA
>NZ_JBFULJ010000180.1:0-6063 GCF_056400385.1 Priestia sp. P5_B4 | reverse complement strand
ATTTTCATCTCCTCCTATTCCTTTTCTATTATTCATGTTCCCTAGGTATAAATATTAAAACTTCTACTTATCATAATCGCTATTATAGATAGAAAAAAACTAAAAAAGAAACGATTTATAGATAAAATCTCCTGATTTTTATTTAGTAGGTTCAGCAGGGACTGAAATGTCCTCAAGAGCTTTCCCTGCTTCTTTATTTGAAGCATTACTTACTGCTAAATCTCCTAAAGAAACCATTCCAATGAGTTTTCCATCATCTACGATAGGAAGTCTGCGTATTTGATACTGAGACATGATTTCCATAGCTTGTTCTACAGATGTATGTTTTGTACCAGTAATCACGTCCGTTGTTATCATTTCAGATATCTGAGTATTTGCATTAAAATTATTAGCTAATCCTTTGACAACTAAATCACGATCCGTTATTAATCCTATTAGCTTATTATCTTCACAAACGGGAATAACTCCTACATCTAGATTCTTCATCATGTTAGCTACCTCACCACAAGAACTTTTAAGGTTACACGTCTCAATATTTGAGGTCATTACTTCTGTTATGTTCATAATAATTCCTCCTTTATTGAATAATCGTCTTATTTTACTTCGTTCCCGTATAGCATCTTCTAAAACATAAGCTTGAGTTTTAGTAAACACAGCTTTAGATTTTAAGGGGAAGAAAATGAATTTTGAATTGGAGGAATTTATAGCATTTTATCAGTTAGTAAAAAAAAGATTTTTATTTCTTGAAAATGGGTATATATCATTTAACTACAAAGGAGGGTTTTTTATGAAAAATGTAAGAGTAGTAGAAAACGGAGTCCAAGCAAAAGAGGCAATTGAACAATTTCTAAATCGAGGATACACAAAAGATGAAGTATATTTATTAGCTCATGATAAAAATCGTTCCAAAGATTTAACGGAAGCATTAGAGACGAAAGATGTTGGTGTCTCAGAACAAGGAGCATTTGATTTAGTAGCCAATGTATTTCGATCTCGTGGAGATGAATTACGTTCTAAAATCGAATCTTTAGGGTTATCGGGTGTTGAAGCTCAACAATATGAAAAAGAATTAGATCAAGGACGTGTACTAATAGTTGCAACCAAAGCAGGCTAACATAAAAAAGGATGATTTTTCGCAAAAATAGTTACAGGATGTATGTAAACGTATAAAAGAGGACCCGTTAATGGGATCCTCTTTTATTAACTATTGACTACATTTCCTTCAGCAGGAATTGGGTGACTTTTCAACAGTCTTGCAAAATGTATTAGATTATGAGCCATCATTTTCACATGTTGCATGGTGAAATTATTTTTATATCCTTCTGCCTCAATAAAGGATGGTCCCGGCCCTGCTTCTCCTACCCAATACGTGTCCACATTGGGAGGAATGGTAAAACCTATATGAGATAATGCGTAGATGACCGAACGTGAAACGTGTTTGGCACCATCCTCATTTCCCGTCACTACTACTCCCCCTACTTTGTTGTAGTAAATGTATTGACCCTCATCATTTGTTAGACTACTTCCACCATAAAGCCTTTCTATAATTTGAGTAGTAATACTGCTTTGTTCACCTAGCCAAATAGGAGAGCCTATTAGTACAATATCTGCTTCCTTTACTTTTTCAAAAATAGAAGGCCATTCATCTTCTTCATTTACTGCTTTTTCTGTAATTCCGTGTCCAACCTTATAGTCTGCTATGGTTATGACTTCGGTTTCCACCTCATTCTTATCAAATATCTTCACCACTTCGCCAATTAACGCACCTGTGTTTGAGACTTCAGGACTTCTCTTTAACGTACAATTAAGTATAAGAGTTTTAAGTGTCATGCTGATTTCCCAACTCCTTATAAATAAGTATTACTTTGGATATTCCCTCATTGAAGAGAAAAAACACGAAAATTTGGTAGTATTACAAGTCTTTAGGCGGGGATAAGTAAAGGATGAGTGCTAATAATTTTGCTATATTTGCATTATTTTTATTTTATCTTGACTCTTTTTTTAAACTAATATAAAAACAATCATCAAAAAAGCCCGTAGTTTTCTCCATTATAGAATTTATACTAGATAGATTTTTAGTTCATTTTAAACCTCTAATTTTTTGCCTTTTTATGATGTATGGGATATATAGAGTTTTTTAACATGCTGGACTTTCTCCGAACCCATTTGATTTTATAATAAAAATTGGACATATAATCAAAATCGGTTGGTTATGGAAGTTTTTAAGAAGCCAAGACAGGTTATAATGTCTTGGCTTCTTTATAAACTTATTTTATGATTTTAATAATTTCGATAAAAATTCATGATATGAAATATCAAATGTGTAGTTTAATTTAACACTATACTTCTAATATATCCTCCCTAAAGTAAAGGTTAAATTTCGATCATTCATTCTTTTGTAATGCATAAATTCGAGCTTCGTAAGGCTGTAGCTTTAACTCATGTAAATCTTCTCTTTCTACGTCATAATTAGAAATCAAAAGTTTAGCATCCAGCGTACTTAATTCTTCTGGCATTTCAAACGTTGGTGTTCGATCAAAGAAATTCAATATAATTAAAAATTTTTCTTCACCTAACGTACGAGTATATACGTAAAGGTCTGGATCAATAGGTAATAAGAGATTATATTCTCCATAAATAAGGACATCGTGTTTCTTTCTCAATGCAATCATCTTTCGATAATAGTGAAAAATAGAATTTTTATCCTGGAGAGCTTCCTGTACATTAATTTCTTTATAATTTGCGTTTATCTTCATCCAAGGTGTACCTTGAGTAAAACCTGCAGCATGTGTATCATCCCATTGCATAGGAGTACGGGAGTTATCCCTGCTTTTCCTCCAAATTGCTTTCATGGTAGAATCCAGCGAAGCTCCACTTTCCATTGCTTCCTTATAATAGTTAAGGGTCTCAATATCCCGATAATCCTCAATAGACGGGAAGTTGGGATTTGTCAYGCCAATTTCCTCTCCTTGGAATATGTAAGGTGTCCCTTCTAATGTTAGCAAGAACGTTGCTAACATTTTGGCTGATTCTTTTCGATATTTTCCATCATTTCCGAAACGCGATACTGACCGAGGTTGATCATGGTTACAGAGATAATTCGCATTCCAGCCTTGATTATGAATAATTGTTTGCCATTTACTCATTACATTCTTTAAATCTAGAAGGTTCCAAGGCTTAAATTCCCATTTACCAGTCCCTCCAGCTTTTGAATCTAATAGCATATGTTCAAAATGAAAGACCATATTCAGTTCGTGACGTTTATCTCCAATATAGTTCAATGCTTGTTCGGGTCCTAATCCCGATGTTTCCCCCACTGTCATGATATCGTATTTATACAGTACTTCCTCATATAAATTTCTAAGTAGAGTATGAACTTTTTCCAAATTAGAAAATAGCTTATAGGCTCTTACATACGGAAGGCTCGTTGGATTCGGCGCATCGGGAAGATTTTCAGATTTAACAATATGAGCAATAGCATCTAATCTAAATCCATCTACTCCTTTATCTAGCCACCAAGACACCATCTCTTCAACTTCTCTTATAACATTTTTATTATCCCAATTCAGATCTGGTTGTTGCTTAGTGTAGAGATGAAGATAGTACTCGTCCGTCAGTTCATCATATTCCCAAACAGATCCACCAAAATAAGATTCCCAGTTATTCGGTGGACCTCCATTTTTACCTTTTCTCCAAATGTAGTAGTCCCTCTTTGGGTTATCTATAGAAGAACGGGATTCAATAAACCAAGGGTGTTCGTCCGATGTATGGTTAACAACTAAGTCCATAATAATCTTCAAATTACGTTTATGTGCTTGAGTTAATAGTTCATCAAAGTCCTCCATCGTTCCAAACTGTTTCATAATAGCTCGATAATCACTGATATCATAGCCATTATCATGATTTGGTGATTGATAAATAGGGCATAGCCAAATCACTTCAATGCCTAGCTCTTTTAAATAGTCAAGCTTTGAAATAATCCCTTGTAAATCTCCAATTCCATCACCATTCGAATCTCTAAAGCTAATAGGGTATATTTGATAAACTACACTTTCTTTCCACCACTTCTTTTCCATTGGGCAAGAACTCCTTTTTACCATTATTAATCCTAAAGTGTTTGTTGTAGGTTCTCCGTAACCATTGAACTCCCTAGCAAGCAAGTATAGATATTAGGGTAGTGTTAGAAACTATTCTCATCTGCACAATTATTTACCCCATGTTTTAACAGARAAAACGTAATCATTGAGGAAGAAATAAGTGACCTCACATAATCTTTTGGCCTGGGAAAGTTAGGTTCTGATAGAAAAACTAATTCTTATAAACTATATATTTTCACTAAATGTTCTTTTTATATACATTTATTTTTTCTTAGAAACATTTATATTCAATTAATTAACCAACCAATTTTCACCATTGTTTATTCTGCGAGAATGAACAATTTAAACAACCTTTTAAGGTAACATGTATTTAGAATGAATGGTATTGTTTAAACATTTTACTGGATTGCTAGTTAAAAAGAGTTTTATTTTATGTATTGAGAGGTAATCTAACAGGAAGACAAAACTTATTAGTTGTTTTAAAAAGTACCTCAGAAGAGAAAATATATTTCTGCGGGATAGGAGGATTTTATTATGTATACAGATTTAAAAGATAAAGTAGTTGTAATCACAGGTGGTTCAACAGGTTTAGGACGCGCAATGGCTGTTCGTTTCGGTCAAGAAGAAGCAAAAGTTGTTATTAACTATTACAACAATGAAGAAGAAGCTTTAGACGCGAAAAAAGAAGTAGAAGAAGCAGGCGGACAAGCAATTATCGTTCAAGGCGATGTAACAAAAGAAGAAGACGTTGTAAACCTTGTTCAAGCAACTATTAAAGAATTTGGTACATTAGACGTAATGGTTAATAACGCTGGTGTTGAAAATCCAGTTCCTTCTCATGAGTTATCTCTAGATAACTGGAATAAAGTTATTGATACAAACTTAACAGGTGCATTCTTAGGAAGCCGTGAAGCAATCAAATATTTTGTTGAAAACGACATTAAAGGAAACGTTATTAACATGTCTAGCGTTCATGAAATGATTCCATGGCCATTATTTGTTCACTATGCAGCAAGTAAAGGCGGTATGAAACAAATGACGGAAACATTGGCTTTWGAATATGCGCCAAAAGGTATCCGCGTAAATAACATTGGRCCAGGTGCGATGAAYACACCAATYAACGCWGARAAATTTGCAGATCCWGWACAACGTGCAGAYGTAGAAAGCATGATTCCAATGGGTTACATCGGTAARCCAGAAGAAGTAGCAGCAGTWGCAGCATTCTTAGCATCRTCACAAGCAAGCTATGTAACAGGTATTACATTATTTGCTGATGGYGGTATGACSAAATACCCTTCTTTCCAAGCTGGGAGAGGCTAAAGGATGTTTTTATTTATTTTATGAAAGAAAGAGTAAATATCTTTATTGTCTGTCTAAATGAAAATAGTGATTCAGAAGGAAACAATACCGGATTGAAGAAGAAAAACAGTTGGTTTCAATAAACTTATTGCTTTCAGACAAAAAAGTAGAGGGGTGTTTATAAATTGTATAGAGGTCGAGACATGACTAAATTATCAATGATTTCAAAAAAAGAATGGAAAGATGATGAACTTACTTACTTTCATCATTCACTTCAACAGATAACTCCCTATTTAAATGAAGAAGGTCAGAAAATTCATCGTCAAATTATAGAGGAAATCGAATCTAGAGGTGGACTTTCCTGTATTGATTCGAACTGCACACATGATAAGGATAGTAAATCTAAAGGGTAAACTTAATACATTGAAGGATAGGGAAATCCCTAGGTATAAGGTTTATCTGAAAATCGGTAATATTTGTAACGTGTTAAGAGAGCCGTGTATATGATATAAAAATACAATCAATGTAAGTAGTATTATCGGAAATATAAATAATTTTTGGGCTGGGTGTGAGTCTCCGGTTACTTGGTAGACCATGGTCCAGAATTCGTGAATAGCCCACGCAGAATCTGCAATAGACATCCCAACTTGAGTGAGTAGGATTCCGG
>NZ_JBFULJ010000179.1:0-6136 GCF_056400385.1 Priestia sp. P5_B4 | reverse complement strand
GTATAAAAGGTATCAATAAAATAGTAGAAAAGGAGAAGTTTTTTTGTCTGAAGAAAAGAAAAAGACAGATTATCTAGGAATGGGGTTAGGGATGGGCGTTGCGATGGGGGCTTCTCTCGGTATACTTATGGATAATATTGGGTTCGGCATTGCGGTCGGCACGGCCTTAGGTGTTGCATTTGGAACGGCAATAAATCAAAGGAACAAAAAGGAATAAAGTTTTGAAAGAAGGAGTTCAGAATGAAGTATTTTGACGAAGCAAAAGAACTATGGTTAAACTATGTCCCGAGAAATGGGCAGTCGGATATCGTAGAAGGAGAAGTCATCCGGGCCATTGAAAAGCTTCGCTGTGAAGCTCAAGGCAACGGAAATGCCAATTGGGACGGCGGATTTAAGATGCTGGTGCTATATATACTAGACGTATTGAATGATCCGGACGTATTCAGCACAGCTATGTTAGCCGAAATAAAAGCCGATGTTCACACCTTGCTCACTTCGACAGAAGATCCGTATTTAGAAGACGACGTATACGATCGTTTGACGGACTGCGTCATTGAGTGGCATATAGCCAAAGGCGGACCTATCAAACGAGAAAAAAATCCTCAATTGTATAGATAAACGTGAGAAAGGAGCTGTTTTAAACAAGCTCTTCTTTTTTTGAGTTTCTGAAGCTTTATTTAACAAACATGTATCTAATTGCATTATGTGCTAAATAAATACATATAAAAAAGCAGCGGTTTACATCGCAGCAGTGTAGCATAAGCTTCTTAAAAAATCCATTCATAGATGGTTAAATGTTTGCTGACCTCCATAAAAAGTTCATAACTGACGCTGTTGCAAACACGTATAGTATTATATCTTTTACTAAATAAGAGATAAAGGAGAAGCGCCGATGTATATTCCAAAGTATTTTAAAGTGAATGAGGAACAAATAATGTATGAATTTATTGAAGACAATGGATTTRCCACTTTGTTTTCGTATCATAATGAAAAGCCTTATGCTACTCATTTGCCCCTGATGTTAAACCGGAAAGAAAAAACTTTATATGGACATTTTGCTCGTCCGAATCTGCAGTGGAAAGATGCTGAAAATCAAGAAATTTTGGTTGTGTTTCAAGGGCCTCACTGTTATATTTCACCGTCTTGGTATGAAACGAATCAAGCTGTACCAACATGGAATTATGAAGCTGTTCACGTGTATGGCACCATGAAAGTGATTGAAGCACCAACAGAACTGCTTGGGCTGCTGAGGAAGATGGTGGAGAAATATGAAAGCCCGAGCAGTACATATACACTAAATGACGTTGATCCTGCTTATATGAATGGTTTAAGTAAAGGAATCATTGGGTTTAAAATCGACATCAGCAAAATAGAAGGCAAACAAAAGATAAGTCAAAATCATTCAGTCGAAAGACAGCAGTTAGTCATAGAAAAATTAGAGCAGACGTCTCGTGAAAATGAAACAAAAATTGCGGAGCTGATGAAGCAAAATGTGCAGCGCGTGCTTAAAAAGTAACCGCTGTTGGAAAAGATCAGCAGTTTGTTAAAGGGAAGATAAAGAGAAACTAACTATGTGTTTAGTTTCTTTTTTATGTTCAAAACATTTTCTTGTTATTGACAAACAGGCTGTATATCCTTTAAAATTATCTTTAATTAAAGATAATTAAATTAAAGATAATTTTAGTGGGAGTTAAAAAATTTATATATTATGAAAAGAGGCGGAGCAGATGGAATTGTTAGGGTTGCATCATGTATCTATTTTGACGGGGAAAGCTGAGAAAAACTATCAGTTTTTCACCAAAGTTTTAGGCATGCGATTAGTAAAAAAAACGGTGAATCAAGATAACACTCAGTCTTACCACTTGTTTTATGCAGATGGAGAAGGGACGCCAGGAACGGAAGTAACGTTTTTTGATATTCCGGGACTTGCAAGAACGCATCAAGGTGCATCTGACATTTCGACTGTTTCGCTTCGCGTTAAAAGTACGGATTCTTTACACTTTTGGAAAAATCGCTTTGAGCAGTACGGAGTGGAATATGAAGAAATAGCTAAACGAGCTAATCGTGATACGTTAGCATTTAAAGATTATGAAGGTACACGTTTGCTTCTTGTTGCGGACAACGGTGAAAAAGGGGTAAGAGCAGGTGTKCCTTGGAAGTGCGAAGACATTCCATTAGAACATGCGATTATCGGCTTAGGACCGGTCACGCTAACGGTGGGTACGCCAGAACCAACTGTTGACGTACTGACAAATATTATGGGATTTCGCTACGTGGGTTCTTATCCATCTCTTGCAGGAGATCATAGAGATATTTTGGTTTATGCAACAGGTGAAGGCGGAAGCGGAGCCGAAGTTCATATTGAAACGAGACCTGATTTGCCGAAAGTTCGCTTAGGGCGCGGTGGCGTTCATCACGTTGCATTCCGTGTTCCAAATGAAGAAGAATACAATAAGTGGGCAGCCCGATTAAATGAAAACAGCCTGCCGAATTCCGGTAAAGTAGAACGATACTATTTCAAAGCACTTTATTTCAGAGAACCAAACGGCATTTTATTTGAATTATCAACKGACACACCTGGATTTGCGACCGATGAACCGCTTGAAACGATGGGCCAAACATTAGCCCTGCCGCCATTTTTAGAGCCGAAGCGCAAAGAAATCGAAGAAAAGCTGAGACCGCTAGATTTGGATGAAACGCTATAGAATTCTGAAGGTGCCTACCGCCTATTAAGACATGAAAAAACTCCAGTATTTATACTGGAGTTTTTTAGGTTAACACTCATTGTGCCAGAAACCGCAACCACATGCACCAATAATAATGAGTAAAATAAACAGTACGATGATAATGGCAAAACCATTACATCCGTGGTGAGGAACGCCATATCCACATTCAGGAACCATATATCCATAGTCCGGCATTGAATACCCGCAGTGTGGAATCATGTGCTCATAAGCAGGAGCTGTATAGGCGTGGTGAGCCATAGCAGGTGAGAATGGCATATTTTCATTAGAACTAAAAGGTGCGTTTACGTTATTATGCATTTTGATATCTTCCCTTCATTTATAAAACTTTTATAAAGCTTTGATAACTTATTCATATGTTCCAAGGTCCTTATATGAAGCTTATTCACAGCCCAATTATGGTTGATTAACTATATTTTATGGTGAATGGAAATGAAGCAGTGAGTTTTACGATGCTTGTGGTCTTATAAGTTATGTCAGAAGGGAAGGGGTTTATCTGTTTTTGATTGTATACTGCTGTTTATAGAACGGGTTATGATGAACGTTTTGATTTTCTTAATTCTATATCGTATACGTACCCAAGCTTTCGATGGTTCATAACGTCTTCAGGGGTTGTATTCCAAGGGTACATCGGATCTCTAAAGTTTTGACCAAATGGCCCGTTTTTCATCGGCTGATAGTTTTGATTACGATGAACAATTTGCCATACAGCCCAAATACGATCCACATTTGCGTGGTGTAAAAAGAAGACAGGATCATTCGGAGCAGTAGGTACAACGCCCATCTGTCCGCCAACCCAACGGTGTACGCGATTGTGAAGCTGTGGCCCGTTAATAAATCCTTCAAGCTGATTACGAAAGCTGTTTTGGCTGGTCATATCCCAAGGCGGCGTATCATACTGAGTTATTTTTAAAGCATTGRGAACATCATCTCGAGTAGGGAGTGTAGGTGCCTCTTTCGTTGCTCCAAAATTACGTTTTAGCCCGCCGGAAGGATTTCCTTGTTCATCGATCGTCGTCCAGCGCCCAGCTGCAAACGGACCGGTGTCGACGATAAAATCTTTTTTAGGATTTCCGTTTCCGCCCATAAAATCTGCACTCCAAATTTTTGATTGTGATGGATCTTGCATCTGTGCATCCGTTTCCCATTCCCAATAAGGAAGGGTTACTTCTGAATTGATTGACTGAAGGTCATGCTCGAATCGTAAAAGGTATTCACGATGCCATGGCAAAAAAGCAGAACTCATATGTGCTGCATTTCGATCGCTGCCCGGAGGCGTATGAAATTTACCCGCTGCACCATGCCACGCTATATAGCGGTCATATATCCCTTTTTCCTTTAGTATTAGCATGGTACGAACAAAATCTCTTTTTTCCATGTCGGTAAGATGTAATACGTTTTTTCTAACTCTGTACTTGTTACTCATTTGTAACCTCTTTCTAAAAAAAGAAGCAAGGGGCTGTTTCTTTTTTATATTTAGAATATGTCCAAGAGGTAAAAGTGCTACTGTAAATTTACAGAGACTTTTTTAAAGGTGTAAATCATAAATAGAGGTAAAATAAAAAAAGCAGGCATGCGCCTGCTTTTTTTAACTGCATTATTATTAATGACCAATTGGATACATGGTCGTTACGCTGTAGTCGTAGTCTTTGCCTCTGTAGTCAGTATATACAACTCTAACTTCTTGGTTTAAAGAACTAATATACTTTTCTTTAACGTAGTTGCCAGATTTATTGTTGGTGCCGTCTTCGCCTTCGTTGATGACTTCTTCAGCAACAGACATCGCTTGTTTTTCATTTAAATACTTGCTGAATTGGCTTTTACCTTGATAATTGTTAACGCCTGGTTTTTGCATATGCGCGACAATGTGGCAATATCCATATTTATCATTTCCTTCTTGTAAGACAAGTTCTTTGCCGGTAAATAATCTGTCGCTTTGAGTCTCTGCAGAGCATTGGTTGCTTGATGTAGTGTCCGGTGTGCTACTCGATGTACTGCTTGAATTTTCATGCTGCTGAATGAGGGAAATGGGCGAATTGTTGGTAAATACAGCGATGAGGGCAATAACAAGTGCCACAATAGTGTATAGTATTTTGCTGTTTTTAAAAAAATCCATTCCTTTATGCGTCTCCTTTTTGAATCAACGTTAAAATCAAATCGACTTTCTTTTCTAKCTGATCAATTAAGTTTTGTTTTACTTGTTCTGATTGTAATAAAGCGCTTCTGAGTTCGTCCATATCTTTTTGCATATACGCACGGTTTTCTTTTTCTTGCTGCAGCTCTTTTTGAAGAGCGTGTATCGTGGACAGCAATTCTTTATCTTGGTTCATTTATGCGTTCACCGCCTCTGTGTTGATAAAAAGTAACTTATGCCCACTATATAAAATACCACTATCTCCGCTGTAAATCGACTATTTGGATAGGAAATGAGTCCTCCCGGGTAAGGTTTTAGCAGGATATTGCTAGTTAAGAGGAGAATAGTATGGTTTACCGTAGATAGATAAGCTGCGCAGAAAAGAGGGAAGAAAATGTTTCCGGAATTAGAGACAAAACGGCTGATATTAAGAAAAATTGTAGAAGATGATGCCAGTGAGATTTTAGAATGCTTTTCTGATGAAGAGGTGCTGCGCTATTACGGGCAAAAACCTTTAGAATCGATCAACCAAGTGAAGGAGATCATTAAGAATTTTTCCAAAGGCTACGAAGAAAAACAATTAATTAAATGGGGGATTCAGCTAAAAGGAAAAGAGAAGCTGATTGGAACAATAGGGTTTCAAGAGTGGTCTCCTGGGCATAAGAAAGCAAACGTAAGCTATGCTCTTTTTCCGGAGTATTGGAACAAAGGATACGCAACAGAAGCCGTTCATGAAGCGATTTCTTATGGCTTCAACGAACTTCAATACAATCGTATAGGAGCGATTGTATTTATGCAAAATAGTGGATCTATCGCCTTGTTAAGCAAATTAGGATTTAAAAAGGAAGGGACGCTAAGAGAGTACCTGTTCCAAAACGGCATCCCGTTTGATACATATGTTTATTCGCAGCTGCGCGAGGAAGCAAAGATATAATGGCAAGCATAAAAAAAGGAACACGGGGAGATGTTCCTTTTTTTGTGCTTATATTTGTTATTAGAACGTACGTGCAGCTTCTTTAGCGCGAGCAATGCCGTCTTCTTTAATTTCTTGTGCTTTATCTGGCATTGCAGCCTGTCCTTCTACAAATAGGCTTCCGATAGAAGGAACGCCGAAGAAATTCATCATAATGCGCATATAACGGTGACCCATTTCTAATTCACCAGCAGGGCCGCGAGAGTAGATACCGCCGTTTGCTTGAATATGATACGCTTTTTTATCTGTTAATAGACCTACAGAACCTTCTGCTGTATATTTAAA
>NZ_JBFULJ010000178.1:0-6156 GCF_056400385.1 Priestia sp. P5_B4 | reverse complement strand
GTGCTTGTTGTGGCTGCGGTGCTTGTTGTGGCTGCGGTGCTTGTTGTGGCTGTGGTGCTTGTTGTGGCTGCGGTGCTTGTTGTGGCTGCGGTGCTTGTTGTGGCTGCGGTGCTTGTTGTGGCTGTTTAGTTAAGGCGAGATAAGAAGCATATTCGATTGGTCTAATCAAGGAATGATCCTGAATTGATCCACGAAAAGGAAATGGAAGAGGATTAATCTCAAAAATCCATACATGTCCATTTTCGTCCATCCCTAAATCTATTCCTAAATCCCCCATATGGTATCCAGATTTATCTAACATACTGCAAATCTTCATTCCAACGTTAATAACAGACTTTTCTATTTCTGCTTCCTTTTCTTTATCAACAGTAAGTGTTTTTATAAAATTACTAATAGAATAGGCTGTTACAAATTTAGGAATAACGTGGCTAATGTTAGATGCTACTCGAACTAGTATCATAGATACTTCCCATTGACCTTTACTGTTTTTATTCATATTAATCCGGATATCGGTTGCATTTTTCGAGCTTTTTACTGTTTCAATTCCTTGTTGTAAAATATAACCTCCAGGAGCTAACCTTGATAAAGCCCAGTCCTGAAACTTCTGATAGGATTTAAACCTTTTCTCTTTCATTTTATTTTTTTCCCGATAGAAAATTTCGATTTTTCCTTTACTTTTCAGTTTCACTCGAAAAATCCCCCTGCTATTATGGGCATGGGAGACATTGATAGGTTTTAAAAAGATATCTTTGTATTGATATAAAAAAGGATAAATATTTGTTTTGTTTACTAACTTCCTGGTATAGGGAAGGTGCTTTCGCAACTCATTATTACCTGCTAATAAACTCCAGCATTCCCATTTATCAAATATGAAGCTGTTAAATACTTTACGACCAATAACTCTTTCAATCTGTTTTATAACATTACTTTCCACATAACATTGTAAGTAGACCACATCCGGTAAGGGATATATCCCTTCTTTTCGTTTGATCTCTTCTCCTATTTTCTCCCAACAAATCCCTTTCACATTGCGTTTTGATAAGTTTAGATCCTCAATATGAAATGTAATAAGAATAACATTACCCGGATACTTTTCTAGTCTGTCCCTTGCTAGCTTTTCAAATAATGGTTTGACCAATGATACACATATTCCTACAAAAGGTATATTTTGTTTGTTCTGGTCCATAATAATCACTCCTAAAAAATCCACCTCTGTAAGTCTGAGGTGGATAAACTGGTCTAAAATTATATTTCTATTATACTGTTACTTCTACAACACTAATTGTAACCGTATTCCCTAGAATAGTAAGGGTAATTGGTCCAAGTGTTGGACAAGGAATTCCTACTAAAGCGAGATCACCTATAGGAGCAGGAAAGGGAATGGTAACGTCAACCAATCCAGTACCAGTTTCCGGAACATCCACAATAAGGGTCACTGGTAATGCTGTTCCAATAGTCACTGTTGCTGTAACACGACAAGTTAATACTCCACCCATGTTATATCACCTTTCTTTCATTTTTTTATTGTTTTTGGAGGATGGTGACAAAACTAAAACGTGGTTAACGTAATTGTGGTTTTATCATTATTAATTATCCTCACCTAAATAGCTTATGCAACCAATAGAAAAAGGAAAGGGACAAACGTTCATGTTTTTCTTTTTTTAAACCATTTAGGTGAAAAACTATAGATATTTCAAAATAAGGTTTTTATTAATATACTTATCTATAGAAAAAAGAAAGTACCCAGGAGGGAATGTAATTAGTAACAAACTGAAAAACCTTGTAATAACCCCCCCGGTCTAGAAGTAATTGAAAACATTATTGGTTTAGAATGGAAATCAAAACAGTCTAAACCTGATTGTTTCATTGACCTTCTCCGCAGTATTATTGAGATTTCTTGCTACTGAATATAAACGTACAAATACACCAACTCATGTGAAGTAATAACTTTCCTCAACAGAATATTTGAATAGTTTCTTATTATATTAGAGCTTTTTCTCTAACATTTTAAATATAATTCACACAACATAGCTTTTTTAAAATGATACATAGCAAGATCATGAACACACAGCTTCAAATAAATTCTAATATATGATTGTATGGATACTATTTCATATGAGTTACCGCATATGTATAAAAGGTGCGCTTTATATACATCTATTTTATATTTACTCATCCGCAGAGTACTGTTATATAGAAAATGTATAAAGAGTTGCACACTAAAGAAAAAAGCCTTTTCTAAAACCCTTGTCTCAAGGGTTCTTTTTATTGTTTTTCAATAGAAGTAATTACACAACTTAAACACAGAGAAAAATAATAACCATAACACCTTAATTTTTACAAAAAAAATGAAAACATTGTACTTTTTACTATATTTGTTATCTGTACAAATTACCTGTATGAGTGCTATTACTAACTGTTGCAGTTGCTGCAACACCAGTTGGAATGCTAACTGTATAGTAGTAATTTACTTCTTCCTCATCGTCAGTGAAAACATCGACAAATTCTAGGGGTACAGAAAAGGTCATGTTAGCATTAACCGATACGGTATGCACATAAATTGTTGGACTTAAAAGTGGATTATACTGGGGATTTATTACTTTGTGGATTTTAAATGTAATAGTCTTTGGTGAAATAGCACCAACCGTAACTGTACTTGAACCACCTAAACTGACAAGATCGCCATTAAATACTTCTTTAAATTTTACCAGTCCTATTATTTCTTCACCAGAAGGATCTGTTGACGTAGAAGTAAGAACTACTGACCCTGCTTGATTAAAATGGGAAAAATCTGCAACCGTTCTGCTAATTTTCTTTTCTTTATGAATTTCATAATGGTCATCTGGGTAACAACCATATTCATGGTCATCTTGAGCATACCTTTTTTTACGATTAGGGTTACAATTTTTTTTATGATATCCCATTTTTCTCACCTCCCTTTCTTAATCATGAGAACACACCTCAAACATCATTCTATGAAGATACAGTTAAACTGGTCGCACGTAAAAACCATTTTTTATGAATTTCTGTTTTAAAATAAAAATATTTATGCTGATTTCTTCTCTTTTTATATTCTGTCAGCTGACTTTGCTGAATACTTGTTTATTTATCTATAAAAACATGATTAAAGGCAGCTGGATAGTACTCAATTGATTTTAATAAATGATAATGCAAATTGTGTTAACTATACTGTGATACATAATATACAACTTCGAATTATTTTGTATGGGGATTATACCGTGCCATTTTATTTGATAGTAAATCCAGCTCGAAATTAGCCGCTTCATAAAAGTTAATACATATAATGAAGTTGAATTGTAGGGAGAGGTTATATCTATTGTATAGGTGAGAGTGTTCAATAAACGATTTACTTCATTTACGCTACTTTCTTCACATAGGATTTGACTTTAGTAATAGATACCTTCTTTTCATATTGAATAGCATGCGCAATCATTTGATTTATCTCGTTATATCGTTCTTATGTTAAAAGTGACTACCCTGAATGTGGAGACACAAGATTAAAATCAGGATATCTGAATCAGGTTTAGACGATAATAACGTGAGATCTTATGCAATATATATAAATCCTCATATTGTTATTTGCCAAATAAACGAGCAAAAAAGCTTTTATGGTGTTCTTCTTCTTTTTCTTTTGTAGCTGCAATTTCTAATAGCTGTTCCTGGTTGTGTTTTTGTGATTTGCGTATGTAGTCCATCATTTCTTTGTCTCTATTATTAATTTGGTTACTTATTCTTTCTGCCAAACGTTCTTCTAATTCTTTTAATTGTTTGTTCATCTGTTCTTGTTCTGTCTGTCTTTTCTCTTCAGATGTTTTCAAAGCTTCTTTATAATGATCTAGCATTTCTAATAATTTATTACTAATGGACTGTTGCTGTTCAAACTGTTCTTTCATTGTATTTAATATGATATCTGTTGTGTGATTATTATGTTTTTGATGAACAGTTAGCTCACGGTTATTTTCTTCTTTTTTTGAGTGTTCTTCTTGTGTGATTGATGAGGAACGGTTCCTATCAAACCCTTTTACAACAGTCATTGCAGCTATTTCTAATGGGAGTTTTTTCTCTTGAATAGCGTATTTTAAGTTTGACAATAAAGTTTGGTCAGTAACAGAATAGTAACGCTTTTTTCTGTTATCTTTTACAAACTCATAACCATACTTTTCTACTTCAATACACCATTTTCTAATATTACTGGAAGTTGTATTTAATCGCTTGGCCATTGCTTCAGCGTTTATTGTATCTTGCTTGATATTCATACTTGGCCTCCGTTCCTAATATGTTATCTTCGTGCTTTCTATATGATACAATTTTATCTAAACAAATTCGAGAGGACTTGTTTATCTCCTTTTATTTAGTAGAAATTTAATGTATAAAAAATAAATATTCTATACATTAAATTTTAGCTTGGCCGTTATAAGAATGTTGTTAAATCAACAATGTATAAAATCCCGTATAAATTAGAAAATGTTAAAGTTAACAACCCCTTGGCGGCCAAGGGGTTGTTTTTTTATGTGTACCAGAAAGAGTGTTTATGTTAACTACTGTTGTATATCGTATACAGCCTAAAAATAGAAAAATTAGACTTATAGTTTCTATTTTTTTGCACAAACACACTGTAAAAATATTCCTACATTACATAAATTATAATTTTAAAAATAAAAAAGGAAGGGAGAAGAGTTAAGGTTGAGTGATTTTTTGTCTAAGAAAGAGATAAAATCTATTAAATTATGGCTATCAAAAATGCATCATTATAAGAATAGCAGTAAAAGTAAACGGGCTAACAAAGCTAAAAAAATCTTAAATTTGAAATACAAAAAGCTTGGTAATGGTCGTCAACGTATTGCCTATGATCTTAATAATGGATATGTATTAAAAGTAGCTCTTACTCGGTCAGGAATTCAAAATAATAAAACAGAATTTAAAATATATAAACATTGTCGAGCTGGTTTACGAAAATATCTCTGCCGAGTGAAAGAGGTTGGACATGGTTGGATCATAATGAAAAAAATGAACATTGAAGTTCCTAATAAAATATACAACAAAAAATTACCTAAATTAAAAAACAAATTTCTAGATGCTGGACTCAAACCTAGGGATATGGGTAATGGTAATGTAAGGTTATCTAAAGAAGGTAAAATTACTGTCGTTGATTATGGGAATTTTATTATGTATTGAAGTGAATATAGATGCTGTAGTTGGTTATGCTCTTGGTCTAGAATCTAATTATTACCAAGCTTATTAGGTCCATTTGTTTCAGGATGATAAAACTTAGTGTTTTTTTATAAAGTGAAACTTTGCAATGATAAAGTTTGGATATTTTCTAAGATAGAAAAAGGCATCAGATACTTTAGGATCATACCTAAAATTGTTTAGACAAGCGTGGATATTACAAAGAAATTTTTAATTTAATAGAGGTAAGAGGTTATTAATTGAAAGGCTAAAACTAGATTATATGATCATTTTTTATAGAAATGCTCTATAAGTAGGCGTTTAGCTTGTACCAATTTTATTTTTTTCATATTATGTAGCATCTCTATTATTGAGGAGGTGATTTACGTGGCCTATGGTAAGGGAAAAAAAGTGATTCGTGTTGAAAAAGTGATTATTAAAACAGATAAAGTAATTATTAAAAAAGATGATAAAAAACACAATTCTTATAACAAGCATAGAAAAAATGATAACAGAGGACATTGTTGTTGTTAATTCTAGCTTTATTTTAAATTAATCTAGATAATTTACCCTATTGTTTAATAACAGTAATTGAACAGATATAAAAAGACATTGGTTGAAACTTAGCCAATGTCTTTTTTATTATTGGGTCCTTTATATATCTATTATGTTTTATGTATACCTTTTATGATTGCCGATAAAATTACATTATGTTAACTAACTTTGCATATGATATACAGCCTAAAAACAGAAAAACTCCCCCAATGCGTTAAGGGAGTTTTTCTGTTTTTTTAGGAGTTAGCTAAATGATGATCCAGTTCATCTTGAGTAATTTTTCTATAATTTTAAACTTTATACTCATAAAGGAAACCAAGACTTTTTCAAAATGGTGAATTTGTCTAGGACAAGTATATATAAAATGCATATACTGTATTAGTCTATCACCTTTACTATCTTGTAAGAGTA
>NZ_JBFULJ010000177.1:0-6185 GCF_056400385.1 Priestia sp. P5_B4 | reverse complement strand
AGAGTATAAAAAAGGAAAACGATACATACTACTTTCATAAGTAGACAGTCGATTTTCCTCCTTTGCTTAAGAGTCAGTATTTACTGGCTCTTTTTTTAGTGAGCCACTGATTTTAAATTTAAAAGAATGACTCCTGCAATGATTAATACGATGCCAAATACCATCGTGAGACTGCCGCTTTCTTTCCAAATAACTACGCCAATCACAGCTGTCACAGCAGTTCCTACACCAGACCAGATGGCATACGCAACGCTGAGTGGAATGTGCTGAAGCGATGTGGAAAGCGCATAGAAAGCAAGACCAAACCCTAATAAAACACCAAGACTAGGCCAAAATTTTGTAAATCCGTTTGATGCTTTTAACATAGATGTACCGAATAACTCTGAACTAATAGCAATCGCTAAAAATAAATAGGCTTTCATCGAAAACCCTCCTCTGTTAATTTCCGAAGTTGTTGTTGAATCTGTTTTTGCATGTCTGGATCCACGGGTGCGAGCCCAAACATTTGACTGAACCATAATCCGTCAGCTGCTAGGCGCACAATGGTAGCAAGGACTGGATCAATGTCGTCTTGTTCAATGTGCTGCTGCCACTTTTCGTATTGCTTTTGAAAGTGCTGCAGGAGTTCAGGATTGGTTGCAATACCTGCAAGTAACCCCGCGCTCATCACTTGTTCACGCTGAAGGTCATGAAGCGTCTCAGCGAGATAAGCCCGGCTCCATTTGCCAGGAGAATTGTCATGTTCAACTTGTACGTTTAGTCCGTCATCATATTTCTTTGTGACTGAATACAGCATTTGCTTAATCAATTCATCTTTTGAAGAGAAGTGATACAACAAACCGCCTTTACTGACGCCGGCTTCTTTTGCTACTTTTTCAAGCGTCAAATTTCCAACACCGTCACGCTGTACAACCTGCGTAGCTGCAAGCAATATATCATCAAATGTAGACACACGAATTTCCTCCTTTTTGATTTTCCCTAGAATACTTTACCGTCTGGACGGTTTGTTTGGCAATACTTTTATTTCGAATTTCAAAAAAAATTTTTGTGCACACTAAAATATAAAGTATAAAAACAAAAATAAACGAGTAAACAAAGGGTTAATACCTTTACTATATGAAGAAAAAGAAAAAATAAAGCCTGGGTATATGAAAGATAAAAGAAAGGTGTGAAGAAACGGATGAGGGATGTGTATCAAAGTTTTCAAGAACTATCACAGTGTGAACGAGCGGGAATTGATTACGAAATAGAATGTGTCGTTCGCCGGAGAGAAATTGTCGTGCTTGCTATTCACGGAGGAACGATGGAAATTGGGACAGAAGAAGTAGCAGAAAAAATAGCAGAAAAGCTGAACGCAACGGTGTACGTATTTAAAACGCTGAAAACAGAAAATCCGTTTGAATTGCATGTTACGTCTGCAAACTACGATGAAGAAATGGCGCGTCATCTCGTTAAAAAATCAGAGGTCACGATTTCTCTTCACGGTGCCTACAGCGACGTCTGCACGACTTATATCGGAGGAAGAGACGAAAAGTTAGAAAAAGCGGTGCGTCATGCACTCTCAGGTTTTCCGATCAGTGAAACGCCCGTGCATTTAAAAGGCGTTTCACCTCGAAATATCGCAAACGGCAATCAGCGCCACAAAGGACTGCAACTTGAAATAACCACTCCGCAGTATGAACAATTATTACAGAACAATCAGCTGTTTAACGAGTATGTGAATGCGGTAGTATCGGCTGTGAACTCAGTGATGTAAAGATAAATTCAACAGCTTCCTGTATATTGGCTGCAATAAAGGCTGCTTGTACGTCAGCCCATTTTTCCCGTACATGTAACGTGTCGTGCCCAGCTCCTGTTAACACTAAAATACATTGTGCTCCTGCTGCATGGGCCGCTACGAGGTCTTTCCACCGGTCGCCAATCACGATGCAATTAGCCAAATTTAAGCTGTGCTCCTCGGCTGCTTTTAACAGCATGCCCGGCCTTGGTTTGCGGCACGAACAATTGTCTGAATCTTCATGAGGACAAAGGTAAACATCATCAAATCCAAAAGCTAAAAGCTCAGAGATAAACTGTGATTTCTTTACCTTTCCTTTTGTAATATCGGGCTGATTCGTAAAGGAAAACAGCGGAATGTTTTGTTTCTTTATGTCTATAATCGCTTGCTTTGCTTGGGGGAACAGCTGAAAATCACCTGGATATTGTATTTCATTACTGCCTCCAATCGTTCCGTCTCGGTCTAAAAATATTGCTTCAATCATATTCTTCACCTCTTTTTCTATCATAATATAAAACAGGATTAATTTGGTAAAAACTTTGTTTTTTGAAAAAAATCAAAGAAATATGACTGTCTTTTTACTTCTCATCATATGGATAAGTTAAATAGAAGTGGTGAGGAGGGGAAGACAAGTGAACGAAGAATCGTTTTATTCACCATTTATAAGCGAAGACGGAAAGAAAAAAACAATTGGAGAAATTGAGTTTTCAGATGTGCAGCGCATGATGAAAAAATATTTAGAAGAAGGCTATCAGCTTGAGTTCAAGCGCGAAGTAAGCTCAACGGTCAAACGGAAAATCCCAAATATCATCGCTTCGTTTGCCAATGAAAAAGGAGGGTGGCTTATTTTTGGCGTAGATGAAGACGACCATTCCATTAACCTGCTCGAGCGCAAAGAATATGAGCTGTTTATTAATAATATGCTTAAAGATGTCACCAATCCCATTCCTCGTATCGTTACGCGTTTTTTATCACCTGAAGATCACCCCGGGCAAGGTGTTTTTGTTATTTGGATTCCCGAAGGCCCAAACCCTCCGTACATGTCTTACGGGAAAATTTACAGAAGAATTGGAAGCGGCACATCTCCCGTTACGGAAATCGATGATCGCTATCATTTAGATCGACTCTATCAAAAATCCGAGGATCAAACGCAGCGAATAGAGGAATTTTGCACAAAAGAACTGTCTATCTATAACAGAAAATGGCCGATGCACGGGAAAAGCTATATTCATTACGGGATGTGTAATATGTACGTGCTGCCACTATATGATTTGCATTTAGTTGAACAAATGGAAGAAGAACGGTTAAAGCAATATATTTTAAGCAAGTCTAGCGAGCCAAAATACTATCGTTTGGACGACGAGAGTACGGTGATGCTGCATACACCGTTTGTTAAAGCCTCTTATTCAGCGGAATCTATCATTTTTCGAAGCACAGATGTGATTGATGCGTATGATAAAACAATTGCGTGGGAGCAGTTTTATAACGGATCAGCTAAGTTTCATATTCCTATTCCGTACATGGAAGAATCAAAACCAATTCATGACGTATTAAAGTCAAGTATTTCAAGCTACATCGATGAGACGATTTTTGAGCAGTTTCAATATATAAACGGACCCTTTTTTCTCACATCTTTAATCAGCTGCATCGGCGGATACATTGATTGTATGATGGAATTAAAAGCAGAGCTGGAAGATATGATTATTGTGATTGACTTAGAGAACGTTCGAAACGATGTGCTTTACTTTCCACATGAGCAATTTCAAACATTTCTAGAAGAAGAAGGGCTCGTCTTTTCAGATAAAAAGCAATATCGATTTAATCGATCATTTAAAACAACAAAATTAGGAGGGAATCTGGAGCTTCTTGCCTACGTTGATTATATCGTGACAGCGTTTGGCCTTTCAAAAAACCAGTCCATTGACTTTCTTAAACACTCATTAAATCAAGGATAAAATATACAATTTTTTGACAATAACTAAAAAAATGACAAAAGTGAAAAAAAGTATGATAATATCTTTCGTAAGTAATGAGCAAGTAAAGAAGAGAAAGGGGACTCTTTTTTACGGATGCCGTTGCTAGGTAGGGTTAAACATAAGGGGAGAAAAGGCAATGAAAAAAGCGACATCCATACTTCTAATTGTCCTAGCACTGGCTGGGTTAGGAGGAGTATGCGCTGCTTATTACCATTTGGAGCAGCAAAAGCAAACGGAAGAAATGACGTATGAACAGAAGTACATAACCGTAARAAATGCATGAAAAAACCAGCCGATCGGCTGGTTTTTTTGGGGTTTCAAGTCATAGTAAGTAAAATAAAGATTTTGCTTGTTCAGTTTTTTTAAATAACTCCAATGATGTATAGACGCAAAATAGAAAGCCAACGCTTGAAAAAACAAAAAACAAGCGGAGAAAAGGGCGTTTTCTTTGAACGCGAAAGTACGTAAAAACAACGAGTGAACATACAAGCAGTACGCTCATAGCAGCAAATCGAATCGCGAGGTCTGCTAAATCATCAACCGTACGCTGAAACAATTTTAGCGTTTCATCGTTCAAATCAGTCTCAGGAATGTTCGTTTTGTCTTGCTGATTTAACACCCCTACATCCCATTTTTCTCGACTATAATCATGAGAAACCGTGTAGTAAAACGGACCAAGCTTTTTTTCATCTGCACCGTCGTCAGCAAGTGCTGAAGCTGGGTGCATGAATGCTAGAACAAAAAATAAAAAGCTCCACTTTCTCATTACCAAAGCCTCTTTCTAACTCAGACTATCTCCCATTATAAACCAAAAATTTTTATGTTTCCATCATCCCTCTTTCCTATTTCCATTTCTATATATAAAGTGAAAGGGGGAATAAAAGATGGCAGAAAAAATTCAGCATTCAAGCCAGCTTCGCTTAGTATTAGAACAAGGAATAAAAGAGGATGGAAAACCCGATTTAAAGACAAAATCCTATATGAACATTCAGCCTGGAAGTTCTGCAGATGCACTCATTACAGCAAGTGAAACCATTGCCAGCCTGCAGTCACTGCCGCTTGTTGAAATCAACGAAGTTGTCACGTTTTCACTTTTAAAATAAGAAAAGAGGTAGAGTATGAAAACTTTAACGATGCAGTTTTTGAATGAGTCACAAAAAGCAGTAAGCCTATCGATTGAATCACCTAAAGATACGTTAGACGCGGCAGCCATTACAGCAGCAATGAACGCGCTGATCGCAAGCGATGTCTTTACTTCAAGCGGCGGAGCACTCGTTTCCAGAAAAGGCGCTCAAATCGTCGAGCGAAATGTAACCGAATTTACGATTTAAAAATGAAAGTCCTTCCACTTCGGTGCGAAGGGCTTTTTTAAAAGGAGAGAGGAAGATGACAGAGTGGTTTACGCTTGTCTCAGACGTTGGTTTTCCCGTTGTGGTGACGCTTTATTTACTTCACCGAATTGAAGCCAAGCTCGATACAGTTGTGCTATCCATTCAGCATTTAACCGATGAAGTAAAAAAGTGATTATGACAATTGTAAGGCAGTTGTCATGGAAAAGTTGACGGATTTGACACCTCACACTACAATTGGTAGTGTGAGGTGTCGAATATGAAAATTGAAAAATTCAAATTTAACGAAACCGGCCTTAATCGCTTTTTTGGCCCGCTTGAAGCAAAAATTATGACGGCTTTATGGAACGGAAGTGAAATGTCCATTAAAGATGTGCAGCACGTGCTTGAGAAAGAAAAAGCAGTGAACTTCAACACCGTTATGACCGTTATGAATCGATTGGTGGAAAAAGGCGTGTTGCAAAAGCGTTTAAAAGGACGTACGTCGATGTATCAGCCGATTCTCTCTAAAGAGGAATTTATCGACGCTCAGTCGAAAGAGTTAACGCACGAATTGATCGACGAATTTGGTTCGCTTGCTGTTACTCATATGCTTGATGCGTTAGAAGAAGTTGATGATTCACTATTAAGCATGCTCGAATCAAAAGTCAAACAGTTAAAAAAGGATGAATAATCAATGAATCAAGGAATACTAAAGCGTTCTAAGCTTATTTTTAACCTGTGCTTTTTTATTGCCGTGACGTTGCTTATGCAAATGGGCATGTATGTGCTGCATTTGCTGTTTGGATGGAATTTATCGTTTAACTYAATTTTACTTTGTAACAAAGTAGCCCACTTTTTCGGCTTGTTTTTTATTGAATACATGCTGAATGCGGTTATTTTTCATACGATGTTTGTACTGTTCATTAAAGCTGTAAAGCAAGTGATTCAAATGCGGAAAGTCCGTAAAATGATTACGAAGCTGCGAAATGAAACAACAACGGCTCACCTGCAAAAAGCGTACGGAAAGAATTTAACAGTTTTAACAACAGATCAGCCCATTGCATTAACAATGGGATTGTTTACACCGCACATCGTTCTGTC
>NZ_JBFULJ010000176.1:0-6203 GCF_056400385.1 Priestia sp. P5_B4 | reverse complement strand
GGATGCAAGATTATAGAAGAAACATATAGAAAAGAACGAGATTCATATAAACTAGATTTAGAAGTAGCTCCTGGCTATCAAATTGAGTTGTTCTCGTTTCCAGATCCGCCACAGCGTCCTTCAAAACCTGAAGCGTGCGGCTTACGCCATTTAGCTTTTGCCGTTGAAAGCGTAGAGGATTCCAAGCGTGAACTAGAGCAGCAAGGGATTGATGTGGAACCTATTAGGGTAGATGAACTAACGGGAAAAAAATTCACTTTTTTTGCTGATCCGGACGGGTTACCGCTAGAGCTTTATGAAGAGAAAGAGGGGGAATAAGGAGTATGTGCAATTATTTATTTGTATACGGAACGCTTCTTGAGGGAGAAGGTAATCACGGATTGCTGCATCATGCGCGCCCTATTGCCAAGCAGGCAAAAACGAAAGGGAAATTATATGACACAAAGCAAGGCTATCCTATGCTTGATATTGACAGTGAACATAGTGTATACGGAGAAGTATATGAAGTGACCGATCAGCTTATGTGGAAGGCTCTTGATGAATTAGAAGGGTATATTCATGAAGGTCATAAAGATAATGAATATGATAAAGTTGTGCAAACGGTTGAAACGGACCAAGGTGAATTTGAAGCCGTTGTGTATGTGGCAAGCGATCGTTCGCTGCTGCACGAATTTATCCCGAGCGGAAACTGGCGCGTGTGGAAAGAAGATTTATTAGAAGGTATGCTGTATTTTGCTTACGGTTCATGTATGGATAACGATCGTTTTATTAAGCACGGGGTGGATCAGCATTTCCAGGACTGTCTCGGCAGAGCGGTTTTTAAAGGCTATACGCTTCGATATAACCACGTTATTCATGACGGAGGACGTGCAGATATGGTGGAAGAAGGCGGAGTCGTTGAAGGCAAACTGTACCGCGTGCCGCCTGAAGCAATTACGTACCTGTATGGCAGAGAAGGCGTAGATAATAATGGCTATCGTCCTGCTATTATTTCTGTCGAGCATGAAGGTAAGATGGTGGATCATGTTCTTACTTTTTTTGTGTTAAATAAAGAAAAAGAAGTCGCACCTCCGGATCATTATTCGACTGAAATTATTCGAGGGGCAACAGGTGTACTCAGCGAAGAATATGTTCAGAAGCTAATAGAACAAGTCCATGCGCTAAAAAATAGCGATGTTGTAAATAACTAATGTAAAAAGAAGCAGGAACAAAAATAGTTTAGTTGAAGAAAGCTCCGAACGAGTAATCGTTCGGAGCTTTTTATTGTTATGGTGAACGCAGGCTTAATCTATTTAACTGCTTCTAGCTGTTGATTGGAGGGCAAGGCGAAGACTCCTGCGAGAAAAGCGGAATAGGTGAGACCCCGCAGGAGCGTAAGCGACGAAGAGGCTCAACAGCCGCCCGCGGAAAGCGAAGTCTTGCACGGAAATCAACAGCGGTGTAACAAGCAGTCCAGCTCATATATCCCATTTGTTCGTCTTAAGATTGGRTTGATTTTGTTATGTTATGTGTTTGTTGCATCAACTAAAGGAAACAGAGAATTCTGTTTGAAATACACCGTCTTTTGATAAACGGTTGATGCCTAATTTTTCTTTGAAATTTCCGTTGTGATCATGCGTATCTGCAATTCCAAACCAAGGTTCGATACAGAGAAAAGGAGCGATTGTATGATTTTCTGCATCATACTTTGACCAAATACCGACATACGGGAAATCATTAAACTGAACGTTAATTTGATTTTCATTAACCGGCGATTTAATCGTAATTCCGTCAATATGACTAAAAATTAGCGCATCATTTGCAAATAAATCTGCGCTTAGCGGCAGCTGATGCAAATTTTCTGCAGCTCCTTTTTCATGAATAAGAGCGTCTTTTAATATAAATTCCTTCGGCGTAGTTTCAGAAGGCTCTATTTCTAAAAAGTAATCAGAAATCTGCTCGTTTTCACGTAACGGAATACGAAAAGCAGGGTGGGCTCCAATTGAAAAATACATATCGTCTTTATCTTCGTTCACTACTTTCCACTGAAAAGTTAATCGGTTATTTTCCAGACGGTAGCTGATTTCAACTGAACATTCAAACGGATATACGTCTTTAAAGCGGCCGTTTGTAGCAAATTGCAGCCGTGCCGTTTCGTTTGTTTGTTCGATCACGCTGAAGGCAGAATCACGTAAAAAACCGTGCTGTGGCAAAGAGTATTCGCGCTGATCAACGGTATACTGATCATTTTTTAATCTGCCTACGATTGGAAACAATACGGGGGATACTCGTCCCCAATAAGCGGGGTCTCCGCTCCACATGAACTGCAGGTCTTTTTCTTTATGAAATACTTCTACAACTTCCGCTCCTTCTTCTTGAATACTTACTTTCATTTTGCTATTTTCTAGTACAATCATTACAACATCTCCCAAATCATTCTTGTACGCTCGAGCAGCCTCAAGCGTACTGGCTTTGCCTATATTATACCCTTCATGGCAAAAAAGGTATTAATTTCCCTATTTTTGTTCAAATTAATATAGAAAAAGGAGGGTTCAAATATGAATCATGCAACATTATTGCTCATTAAATTTGCAGCGGCACTTATTGCGTTTGGTATAGGCCTTGATTTGTTTTTTGATGCAACCATCGGAGATATTATTTCCTTTAGCTTGCTAACGACAGTTGTGACATATTTAGTAGTGGATCGAATTGTACTGCCTCGAGTGGGCAACCGTGATGCCATTATTGTTGAATTTGTTCTAACCTATATGAGCGTATGGATTTTTGGAACATTGTTATTAGACAGCTACGTTCAAATTGCTTGGGGAAGTATTATTTCTGCAGCTATTATTACATTTGCCGAGGTTTTTGTTCACCGCTACTTATTCAACCATATTGAAACGAAACATACGGCGAGAACGCGTCCCGCTTTTAAGCAAAAACTAGCGTATGACACAGAATTTGCAGAAGAACAGCATGTAGARAACAAGGAAAATCCAAAATAAAAAGAAAGCTCACTTTTGAGCTTTCTTTTTTATGCGTTAATGCATAAGAGTCATTTCCTTTAAAGGCCAGTATTTCATATTGACTTCTCCCATGATCGAAGAAATCGGAGTGAGGCCAAAATGTCTGCCATCTCGGCTAATGCGTCTGTTGTCACCTAGCACTAATACGTATCCATCGGGTATCGTGCCGTCTTGAGACAGTTCGTGCGTGGAAAAATTTTCAGTAAATCGCTCGTAAGCGGGCACTTTAGATAAATATTTATGAAGATGCGGTTCTTTTTTGACTTTGTTATTTATATACAGAACATCATCTTTGTATTCGACCGTTTCTCCTGGTAAGCCGACGATGCGCTTTACTAGAAAATCACTGCTATAGGGAGCTTGCAAAACGACAATGTCAAAGCGCTCCAGCTTGCTGTGTTTGTTAATAATAATTCGATTGCCTTCGTGCAAAATAGGCTTCATAGAATCGCCTTTTACAGTGTAGGGCTGAAACCAATAGTGCTGAACGACAACAGAAAGCAAAACGGTGCCGAGGATGACGCTTATGTATGTAAGAATTTCACGCTTTATTTTTTTATTGACCATAATGGATGAACACCTTCTTAACGGTAAGACTGTCAATTTAAGTTTTTCATAGAGATATAACAGTGTTGATTGTACCATTCAGAACTAAAGTTTTCCATATCTATCTGTTTATGCGTGTATGCCAAAAATATGCATGGGGGAACAAAAAATGAAAAGAGCCGTTATTCTAGGGAATAACGGCTTTTCTTTATTATAACTGAGCGCGCTCAGTTCGAGTAGCTGGTTGATTTGGTTCTTCTTCCACAACAGGGTCAACAGGCTTATGCTGCTTGATTTCTTCTTCCAGCTCAGCAATTCGCTTGTTTTTCTGTTTCACTTGTCCCCTTAGTTGAACAATTTTTACAAAGCTCAATGAAGCAGCAACCACTCCTCCAAACACGGCCGTTGTTAAGATAATTAAAATAAGAGGCCATTTTTGTGAACCAAATACATAGTTAAATTGTACAGGATCGTTGTTAATTACAGCTAAAACAGCAATGATAAGAGCAAATATAAGTCCTAAAATAAAAAAGCTCTGTCCTTTCATAAGCTGCACTTCCTTTCTTTACATGGTCATTACAACTTTTATAGCGTAACCACTCATCTTAAGTGTTTGCTATCTTGCTTATAGGTATACGTATCCACATTTAAACAAAATCAAACATTTTCTTGATTATATATATCTTTCTTTTAAAGCACAATATATCGATTGGTGTAGAAACTTTGACATGTCCAAAGACCTGGTATGTCGAACTTTTGGAATAAAGAGCTCGCGTATCCTTTTTTGCTTAAGCAGAGGGAGAGACTGGCATTTAACTCATATATGCACAAAGAGACCTTTATCTATTAAAGGTCTCACTGTTAATAAAGGGGTATAAACACAAGATGAAAATCAGTCCAGAAGCTGAGACTTTGGCTTAATTGCATTAAACTATTTCATTATCTATCGCCCGGAGCAGGATGGTCTACACCTTTGACATGATGCCGATGCTGGTTGTCTTCGCTGGTATAAAAGTCATAATAGTGAACATGCATACCGTTGCCAATGGGAATAGCGGGACCAGAGTAGGCTTTGTAATGATGTGTATGTCCGTCTTCAAAAACAACATAGCCTTCTGTATAGTGAATGTGGCTTCCATCCTCGCTTTGAATTGGAGGAGACGTTACATCGAGGCACTGATGGACATGTCCTGACGCAACAGAAGTGTAGTCCACTGAGCCATGATTATGATGAGGAACAAACCCTGAAATAAAATCATCCTTGCCTATTTTTTTCATTTTACTTCCCCCTATAAATTCAATTTTAAAAAACTGTTTAAGTAAATTTTTTAAATGGACATCTAAATTTCTCTGTTTAGTTAAATTCAAAAATACATGCTATTGATATGAACAAAGAAAAATAAATATGACTTTTGATAATCAGGATTTATAAAATGGGTAGTTTTCCTGTGTGTTTGCCGTTTCTACTTGATAACTTTCACATATATTTATTAAGGTAGGACAAGTTATTACAAGAGAGGAAGTCAGCATAATGAGTTGGGAAAATAAAAAGAGTCTATGTCAGGAGTTTGCGAGAATTCTAGGTGGACAAGGCAGTTTAGATGAAAATGGCGTTTGTTTGGTACAAAAATTTCGGACGATTCGTTTTAAAATTTTAGGGCGTCCAACACGCTCTCCGTTAGTTACTCCTCAATTTTTTACTTTTGAAGATTTAGATAGCAAGGGAAGAGCGTTAAATCTAGGTGAAACCGTGCTTTTGCAAGAAGAGGTAAATCCATTATTAACGGAGCTTAGAAAAAGGGACATTAAGGTTACGGCCGTTCACAACCATTGGCTATTTGAAGAGCCGAGAGCAATGTATATGCATTTTGAATCTGTAGAACCACCGTTAGATTTTGCACGAAAAGTAAGAGAAGCGTTTAAAGTATTAAAAGGATAGAAAGCAGTTTTTTATAGAATCAGTTTAGTCTTACTTACTGCTTTTAAAATTAGATTAATAAAACTTTAAACATGTATATTATATATTGGTTTATAAACTGCGCTTGAATGAACCTATCAGATTAACTAATTTTTGAGCAGTGAGATTATTGGGGTAATTCTATCCAAATAAAAAAAGCACGCGTTCGCCGCGTGCTTTTTTTATGTATAAACTTAAAATGCGTTTAGGGTGTTATCGCTTAACCACTGTTTGCGTTCAGCTGCATCTTCGAATAACTCATCTGCATTTGTAAATTGAGAAGCAATGACATATTCAATTGTTGCAAGAGGAGCTGTTAGCAAACGCCAGTTTAATACGATTGTATTATCTTGAGTCGTAGCGTATTCTTCACCTAACTCGTCCCACTTAACAGATTCAGGAGCATTGTCTGCAGTTTTTTTAACAGATTTCAAAGCTTCTTGGAATTTTTCACCTGCGCGGCCTTGGTACCATTCTGTTAATAGTTGTCCAATACCTTCATTTGTTTGCTGCTCGTTCCAGCTTTCAGGTACTGTAGCAATGAATTTTGCACGGAATGTCATTTCAGCCTTTGCTACATCTCCACGAACGATGTTTAAGCGGTATTGACGTCCTAGGTAAGGGAATTTGTCTCCCTCTTCAAAAGAACCAGTTTTAGCTGCAGAAGCTGCTGATTTAGGAGCCTCTTTTTTAGC
>NZ_JBFULJ010000175.1:0-6228 GCF_056400385.1 Priestia sp. P5_B4 | reverse complement strand
CTGTTATATAGAGAGTCTTCGCCTTGATAGCCATCTTCTGTTCCTGTGTTAGCTTCGAAAACAAGGTACTTATGTCCGTTGTCTTCTATGTAATGAGGATCTCTTAGCGTATGGTTATCCCCTGTGTCATAACCGCCTTCATCAATAAACTGCTGAACCGTTTGATAAATCTTTCCGTCACCGTCAAAGATTGACTTGTAATCTTCTACTCCATCAACTTTTAACGTATTATCGTTTGGCTGAGACATGTTCACTTGAGCTGTCGTTAACGTTTGTTTTCCGTATTGTTTACCTGAATAATCCGTGTAGAACAAACGAACTTTACCATCTTTTGTTAACGTGGCAGAACCAGACCATTCTTGTGTTTGATTTTTAAGATGCGGGTCATTTGGAACGAATTTATCGCTGTCTTTAAACACTCTTCCAGCGTTTTTCCAGCTATCAATTGATTTGTCTCCAGCTTTTTTATAGAAAAGATAAACAGACGTGTCATTCGAATCTTTTGGATCACCTGCTAGGGCAAAAATAATTTGATATCCATGATAAGTCGCTACTGTTCCATCAGCATTTTGTAATGGCCAGCTGTCCCATACATCTAAGTCAATTGTATTTCCTGATGCATTTTTTCCTTTAGCAGAAGCAATGTTTTTAATAGTTGATTCATCAAAAGCAGGAACTTTAAACTGATCACTGTTTTGCTGCTGTGGAATTTTCACCATATTATCGCGAGTAATATGCGAAATTCCGTAGCTATTATTAAAGTCTTTGCTGTCGTTTCCTTTAGCAAATGTTTGATATCCCCCGCCTACTAGTAGGGCTGCAGCCAATGTAGCAGCAGTTGTATGCTTAGCAACTCGTTTCATTTTCATATGTTTTCTCCTTTTGTGTTAGTAAAGAATATAAATTTATTAATTCAATTAGCTATCAAAAATCCGAAAACAGAACCGGTTCCGTTCAACCAAAAGATTACTTGGATAAATGACGAAAGTCAAACATGCCAAATGTAGCTATTTCTCATTTTTATCTTTTTCCTTGAGCTGTAACTAGGACCAAAGTTTACGTGTAAGGGCCTTTTTTATGTAACCGTTTTTCCAACAAAAGTGTAAGGCTTTTTTTATATTTCAAACCACGATTTCCAGCCGTTGCGTTTTATACTTTCTACATGATTAAACACTTTATCTTTCCAGCATTGAAAGCGCTATTCCGTTTTCTATACTTTCCGACCATTCTGTTTTCATCAATCTCTTGAAAAATCAGTACTTTTTTTTATTAGTCGGACATGAAAACGTTCTATTCTTTTTCCTTTCTAAAGATTAGAATGATAATAATAAAGGTCTAAAGTATGTTTTCAGAAAAAAATATTCCTTCTTTTTACCTACTCATTTTTATCTTTTTTAATGCATTATACGCTCTCCCTTTTGTAAAAAGGGAGAGCGTATAATGCATTTTTTGAATATTAAGAGTCTAAGCCAGTTGCTTTTCCTTCACGGCTGGAATCAGCTGCTCCAAATAAACGGCCGGTTTCTTTATCAATTTGAATACCTTGAACATTTCCGATTGGAAATGGCTCATCTCCAAAATTAAATCCCATGGCTTCTAGCTCTCCTTTGGCATTCATATCCACTCCGGCTTCCCAACCGATAAGTGATCCTGTACTATTAAAAATTCTTGGTTCTTCAATCGCTTCTTTTATATCCATTCCATAGTCTAAGACATTCATAAGCGTTTGAAACACAGAGCCTACAATCGTTGGTCCGCCTGGAGACCCTAAAGTGAGTACCGGTTCGCTGTCTTTAAAAACGATGGTTGGGCTTTTACAGCTAACCGGACGCTTTCCTGCATCCGCTTGATTTAACCCTCCAGGAATAGCATCAAAATCAGTAAGCTCGTTATTGAGTAAAAACCCATGGTCTTTAACCATAATTCCTGTACCAAAAGGATGTTCCACAGTTGATGTACAAGCGACAATATTACCCCAGCGGTCAACTACCGTGAAGTGAGTTGTTTCACTAAGCTCACGTTCAGGTTCATAAGGCTGACGTACAACGTTCAATTTTTGGCCTTTCTCGTAATCCCACGGGTTGCCAAAATCAACTTTTTCATTTTTATGCTTCCAATTAATCAATTTTTGACGTTCCTTTATATATTCATCATTTAAAAGCCCTTTTAATGGAATATCACTGTAGGCTGGATCTCCAGAGAATGCAATTTTATCTGAAAATGCAATACGCATAGCTTCTGCAAACAAATAATACTTTTCCCAAGATTTCACATCGTACTGAGACACATCAAAGTCCTCTAATAGCTTTAAGATTTGCARCACGGTAGTTCCTCCTGCACTAGGCATGTTGGAAGAAGCAATCCGGTATCCTTTATAATCTCCCCACACGGGCTCATCGATCTTAATCTGGTATTCTTTCAAATCCGACAGTTCCATAAAACCGCCGTGCTCTTTGATCGTTGAAATAATGGCTTCTGCAATTTCACCTTCATAAAAAGCCTCAATACCTTTTTCTTGAAGAATGCGGAAGGTTTTAGCCAGATCTTTTTTATTAATCATATCTCCTTCTTGCATAGGCTTGCCGTTTGGAGAATATAGCTGCTTAGCATGTTCTCCTAGTCGATAGGCATATGTTTTTAAAATATCTCCAAGAACCCAGTTTGTTTCCACACCTGCTTCTGCTGCTTTGGCAGCCGGTTCAATCAATTCAGCAAGGGGTTTTGTTCCATACTCTTTACGAGCTGCTTCCATCGCCTTTAAAATCCCTGGAATTCCAATTGCCGTTGCATGAGTAGAACGTTTTCTAAACGGAATAACTTCTTTATTTTCATCAAGAAACATTTCAGGATAGGCTGCTTTAGGAGCCTGAGAATGCCCGTCAAAAATTTTAGTTGTTTTGCTTTCATTGTGGTATACCATAAAAAAGCCGCTGCCTCCAATACCGGTCATCATCGGCTCTCCAACGTTGAGCCCAAACTGAACGGCAATTGCTGCATCAATTGCATTGCCTCCGGCTCTTAGCACTTGTTCTCCGGCATCTGTTGCAATTGGATGAGCACTGGCTACCATTCCTGTTTTTCCAACCGCTGTTTCTCTTCTATATGAACTCTTTCCTGAACGAGATAAACTTTTGCCATTAATCATCTTTTACGACCTCCTAGTTACTTACTTTATCTGGGATATTGGTAAAATACCCTATTGCTTTTGGAATAAAACTGTTTAAATTTGTATTGATTACTTTAACCATCCTATTTATAGACCAATATCCCTAGCGTATTTTAAGCCTTTGAAAGCCGTAAAATAGAAAAAGTGCCAACCCTTTTTGTTCTAAAAAAAGGTTAGCACTTTTTGCGTTTTCTAACGTTTATACACTTTTACACTTGTACCGAAGCTACTTCATTATTTGCGTTCAGCAGGTCATAAAGCTCTAGAAGTCTTCCTATTTCATAGGTTGAATTCCAATTTGTATCATTATTTTTTTTCTGAGGATTAAGCCAGCACGTGTCAATACCCGCCAGCTGCCCGCCTTGAATGTCTGCACTCAAAGAATCTCCAATAATTAATGTTTCATGTACGGACAACTCTGTTATACGTGAAAAAACATAATCAAAATATTCCTTCATAGGCTTTTGAAAGCCCGTATCTTCTGAAACAAATACTTCTTTAAAATAAGGATATAGACCTGAGTCCTGAAGGCGCTTATATTGCGTAGCCGATACGCCATTTGTAACAACATATAACTCATAGTGACAGCTCAGGTTTTTAATTACCTCAAATGCTCCGTCAATGAGCTGATGGCCATTGTTCAAATATGTTCGGTACTCTGTTTCAAGTAGCTTTCCGTCTTTTTCTATTCCATATTCTTTACATAGAGTAGAAAAGCGGGTATTTACAACTTGCTCACGGCTTATTTTATTTTCTTCAAAAGCTGTCCATAACCCCTGGTTGATCAAACTATAACGTTTTTTGCTTTCCTCAGTCAGCGGAATATCGTGGTTAGCAAAAAGAAGCTGTAAAGCCTGCTCTTCGGCTGCGTTAAAATCCAAAAGTGTATTATCAATGTCAAATAGCAGCGTTCGGTATGTTTTCATTCTTCTCTCTCCCCTTCAACTAATCTATTGCTTTTTCTATTCGTATATATTGTCGTTTGCTAGACAGCTCAGTTTTTCCTTATCTTTGAGAATAATGGAGCCTTTCTTTTTTTCAATAACTCCTTGCGCTACAAATTTCTGAAGAACACGATTTAAATGCCGGTAAGTCGTTCCGATTAAATTAGCTATATCTTTTAAGCTTTCTGTTTTTTGATTCATAACCAAATGCGATTCTTCACAAAAAATAGAGAGTAAGTAACTAGCCAGCCGCACTTCAACTGGGTACATTAAATTAAAGCTTAGCGAGTTCGATTTTGCGCAAAACTTTTTTGTGAGCATTTCCAATAAAAACGTCAGCAGCTGTGGATCCTTGCTCGCATGCTGTTTTAATCGTTTGTATGGTATACCAATAACAACTAAAGGTGAAACGGCTTCAACCGTATTCATAATATCAACATCTTGTACGTACTCAATATCACCTATTACTTCCAGGGGCTGTTTAAAAGAAAGAACAAGCGTCTTGCCTTCGGGCGATATGGTATAAACTTTAACCTTGCCTTTCATCAATATGTACAAACAGTGGGACGCATCTCCTTGAGAACAAAGACGTTCCCCTGCGTCGACATCATACAGTGACAAATGCGGTAGTAACTCTTTTTTGAAAACCGACTCTAATTTATAAGTATTTATATACTCCATCAGCTGTTTCTCACTTGTAATTTCCCTCATGTTTTCCTCTCCATCATAACGGTTTCTTTTATTAAACAATAACATTTCCTAAAATAAAAAGGACATATGTCTCAAATAAATTTTTAATTTTTACGTTATGTTCATAGCTCACTTTCAAGATAAATATATACACAAAAAAGACTCCAGCTTGTTCGCTTAGAGTCTTTTTTTGCTAAACGCTCTTTTTATTTCTACCGTATCCAACGTAAATAAAGACGCCAATCAGCATCCAGCCGATTGAATACATCCACGTTTTCATTGATAAGTTGAACATGAGAAAGATACAGCAAAGAATAGCAATAATCGGAATAAATGGTACAAAAGGTACTTTGAAACCGCGCTTTAGGTTAGGCTGAGTTTTTCGCAGAACCAAAATCGAAAATGAAACGGCAGCAAACGTGACAATCGCTAGCATATTCGCTAAATCTGCCAGCTGTTTTAAATCAACAAAACCAGCTACAACAGCGCCTAACGCRCCCACAAGCCATGTGGATATGACAGGTTCGCTGTTTTTTCGGTTTACTTTCGCAAAAAGAGACGGCAATAATCCATCATGGCTCATTGACATAAGTATGCGAGGCACGACAAACAAATAAGCAAATACGACGGCCATAATACCAATAACCGCTCCTATAGATACAATGAGCGCTGCCCATTCTTGTCCTACACTATTGAGCGCATATGACAACGCATCACCTACGTTTAGCTCTTTATAAGAAACCATTCCTGTTAATACTAATGCAATTACTACGTAAATGACTGCACAAACACTTAGTGCAATCAAAATGCCTAGCGGCAAGTTTCTTTGCGGATTTTTCACTTCTTCTGCCGAAGTAGAAATGGCATCAAATCCGTTATAAGCAAAAAAGACGGAAGCTGCGCCTGCAAAGATTCCTTTCACACCAAAAGGAGTAAATGGGTGCCAGTTATTTGTATGAATAAAAAAGACGCCGACGGCTACAAATAAAAGAACAATACCTATCTTGATTAAAACCATTAAGTTATTTATTTTTTTACTTTCTTTTACCCCTCTTGTTAATAAAAACGACATGCACAGCACAATAAATACCGCAGGARGATTAATAATACCTCCACCGCTTGGTATGGCCGTGAACGATTCAGGAAGTCTAATACCAAATTCAGTAAGCACATTATTCACATAAGATGACCATCCGCCCGCTACGGAAGCTAAAGATACCGTATAGCATCCCACGATGGACCACCCTATCAAATGCGCTACAAATTTTCCTAGTGAAACATAGATGTATGTATATGCGCCTCCTGAACTTGGAATAGCTGAACCAAATTCTGCATAACACAGCGCAACAAGAATACAGGCTACTGCAGAAATAACAAAGGAAATGGAGACCGAGGGCCCTGCATCCCTCGCGGCAACTAACCCTGCTA
>NZ_JBFULJ010000174.1:0-6236 GCF_056400385.1 Priestia sp. P5_B4 | reverse complement strand
CTTCACTGATTTCACAAGCATTATCATGTTTGTCTTCAAAAAAGATATCAACATCATATCGTTTTGCTGTCTCAACTTTAAAATGAGAACCGACTAACTCAATGTGATGAAACGATAGTTCATTTTTTTGAAACCATTCTTCCGTGACGTCCAATAGCTTATCGTGCCTTGCACTAATAAAGAATAATTCGTGCTTTTGATGCCATTTTTGCAAAACAGCTTTTGCATCGTCTGCAAGTGGAGAGGTTTCGTAAATAGAGCGTTCATTTGCTTTAAACCATTTCCCGAGTTCAGCAGGTGATACATTTACAAAAGGGCTGAAATCATATTCTGTAATGTCTTCAAGTGTTAAATTTAAGTTAAAGGCTTTATTTAAATGAGGAACAAAAGTTTCAGGAGAAGTAACAGTTCCATCAATGTCAATTCCAAACTTTTTCGTCAACTACGTGCACTCCTTTAATACGTTTATTCTACTTATGTGCTTGATTATTCTTGTCTAGTGTAACATAAAGCCCAAAGAGAAACAGTAATACTTTTTATACGCCTTTGGCAAAACGTAATGATCACTGCACGGCCTGGTGATTGCGTTTGTACCTATTTCTTGTAAGAGAGTGAGCGGCTGTATAAGATTAACACTTATAATTTTTCCTCGCATTCAGATACTATAAATGCTCCTTATTTACGAAAGCGAGGGATTAAGCATGGAGAATGAAGAACAAAGGCGTAGAAAAGATGTATATGAAGCTGATTTCATGGAAGAAACTGCAGCTGAAGTGGGCGTTCCTTACCGAGTAGGAGAGCCTCATGCAGAGCGTGAAGTTATAGATATTGATCGCAATCGCAATCATGAAGTCGCTGGACGAGGAGAAGGAACGGGATACGGTCGTTTCGCACTCGTGCTTTCGATTCTTTCACTATTCTTTTTACCAATTATTCTTGGTGCCGCTGGGATTATTCTAGGGTTTATCGCACGCAGAAAAGGAGCACTTACGCTAGGAGCATGGGCAATAGGGATCGGAGTTGTATCGATTATTGTCGGTACGTTTATATTACCGTTCTTTTCATAAAAAAAAGCGAGGCGCATATGCGCCTCGCTTTTTTTAGTTATGATTTAGCTGCAGCTTTTTCAGCTTCTTGCTTTGCGTGATATTCAGCAGCAATTTTATCAATTTCTTTTTTTAGTTCCTCAACCATTGTTTCTTCAGGAACTTTGCGTACGATTTCGCCTTTGCGGAATAGTAGACCTTCACCGCGTGCTCCCGCAATTCCGATATCAGCTTCACGAGCTTCACCAGGACCGTTTACAGCGCAGCCAAGTACCGCTACTTTAATCGGTGCTTTTACAGTTGAAATATACTCTTCAACTTCATTAGCAATGCTAATTAAATCAATTTCAATACGTCCGCAAGTTGGGCAAGAAATAAGCGTTGCGGCATTGGAAGCTAAACCGAATGATTTTAGCAATTCGCGCGCAACTTTTACTTCTTCTACAGGATCCGCACTTAAAGAAATACGTAGTGTATTTCCGATTCCTTTAGATAAAATAGCGCCAAGACCTGCTGCACTTTTTACAGTTCCTGCAAATAATGTACCCGATTCTGTAATTCCTAAGTGAAGAGGGTAGTCAAATGCTTGAGCAGCTTTTTCATAAGCTTCAATTGCCAAGTTAACATCCGATGCTTTCATTGAAACGATGATGTCATGGAAATCAAGGTCTTCTAAAATTTTAATGTGATGAAGTGCACTTTCTACCATGCCATCTGCTGTCGGATAGCCGTATTTGTCTAAAATACGTTTTTCAAGTGAACCAGCGTTAACTCCAATACGAATTGGAATATTTTTAGCTTTTGCAGCATTTACAACAGCTTCCACTTTTTCACGGCGACCGATATTACCAGGGTTGATACGGATTTTATCCGCTCCACCTTCAATTGCTTTTAATGCTAAGCGGTAGTCAAAATGAATATCCACAACTAATGGAATGTTAATGCGTTTTTTAATTTCAGGGATTGCATCTGCTGCGCGCTCGTCTGGACAAGCAACACGAACAACTTGGCATCCTGCTTCTTCTAAACGTTTAATTTCTGCAACCGTTGCTTCAACATCATGTGTCTTAGTGGTTGTCATACTTTGAATAACTAACTCGTTGCTGCCTCCGATTGTTAAATCTCCAACTTTAACCGGGCGTGTTTTTGTACGATGTATAATTTCACTCACGTGATAATCTCTCCTTCAAAATGAAATCAAGAATTTGAATTCATTAATAGAATAACTCTTTATGAACAAAATAACTAGTAGAAAGTACTACCTTAGCTATTTTAACAATGACTATCCCATCTTGACAAGAAGAATGCTGTCATTACTTGTAAATAGGGAACTTATACGTTTTTCCAATTTGAATATCCTCAGGCGCTGTACCGTTATTTAACTTTTTGAAGTCTGTAATCATTTGGTTCATAGAAACCGGTATCGATTTTTTTGTAAGCTCCTCAATGACGGACAAAACTGTATCGCCTGGCTTAATTTTTATTTTTGTATAGGTGGAAGAAGAGCTGGCGGCTTTTGTTTCTGCAGGCTGCGCTTTGCTGACTTGAACTGCTTCAGTAGCAGTGGGAATGGTCCCGTATTTAATGTCGTAGTGACAAATATATCCGATAAAAGCGAAAGCGGCTAATGCACATAGCTTTTTCATTATGCCCCTCCTTCATTCTTTTGCTTATGTGTAAAGCCTATGCTTGTCTTACTTAAATATGATTGGAGAACGAAAATTGAAAGAAAAATTAATGATTGTTTCATTAGGCTTATTGCCTTTAATCATGGTGCTGGGAAATTCCATGCTCATTCCTCTGCTGCCAAGCATTCAAAAGTCACTTCACTTAAGCGGAGTTCAAACCAGTTTGATACTGAGTGCATTTTCAATTCCAGCCGCATTGTGTATTCCTGCTGTAGGGATTTTATCAGACCGGTATGGGCGTAAAAAGTTAATCATATATTCACTCGTCATGATGATAATAGGTAGTGTCATTGCTGCTAGTAGTGCTTCATTCTCTTCTGGAAACTTTGCTGTGTTGATAGCAGGCAGAGTCATTCAAGGGATTGGAGCTGCAGGTACTACAACGTTGGCAATGGCATTAACTGGAGATGTATTTGCAGGGGAAAAAAGAGCAAAAGTCCTCGGGATTTTAGAAGTGTATAACGGAGTTGGAAAAGTGGTTGCACCGATAATTGGAGCATCGGCAGCACTCGTCTTATGGTATGCCGCGTTTTTTGTCTATCCTTTAGCTGCAGGCGCTGCTTTAGTAGGTATAGTGATGTATGTGAGAGAAGGGAAAACAGGTTCGGATTCAGTATCTGTTCAAGAATATTTAAAGAGAGCCATTGGGATTGTCTATGATAAAAGAAAATCGCTTTTTCCTTTATTCTTTGTCGGGGGATTGGGGTTGTTTTTATTATTTGGCATTTTATATTATTTATCTTTTCTAATAGAGGAAACGTATCATATAGACGGTTTTTTTAAAGGAACCGCTTTTTTATTTCCTCTTGGTGCGATGACGCTCGTTTCTTATTGGACCGGTCAACGCATCAAAACAGATGTAGAGCTCATGAAAAAATTAATGATAGTAGGGATAATTTTTTTATTCCTGATGTTTGGAGTATTAACGATTATTTATACGCTTCCTGTGCTGATGTTTTGTTTGACAGTCGCCTTTGGCGGCTTAGGATTTGTTCTTCCGTGTATTAATATGATGATTACTTCAGCGGCTTCAGACGAAGAAAGAGGGTTTATTGTATCCATTTATGGAACGGTGAGATTTTTAGGAGTAGCGTTGGGACCTGTTGTTTTTGAAGTGTGGATGCATACTGAAAGGCTGATGTTTGTTTACAGCTTTATTCTGCTCACAGCAGGAGGTTTGTGGGTTTTGTATCAGTTGAAAATTCTTTCTTCTGCAATGGGAAGAAGAAAAGTTGTACCGAAATAAAGAGGCTGAGACTTAACTAAATCACTCCAATCACCAGCTAGAAGCAGCCGCATACATGAAACCTGCGTTCACCATATCAATAAAAAAATCCAAAAGAGGTGGATTCTCTATCAAGAATCTAGATTCCTCGTTTGGATTCTCCTTCAACTAAAATACGTTTGTCCCAGCACCTTTATTAGCTTTTACCYTTTTTCTTATAGGAACCCTTGTAACGRGCAACAAGTAAATGAAGAATGTTCCTATCCAGTAAAGAGAGCTATGTAATGCTAGAGACAAAGAAAAAGCTTCAAAAAGCGTATAAAGCAGCGTGAAGGCTACCGTACTATAAGCACTCAGTGCCCATAGCTGCTTGAAAGAAAGCTGCTTTTTAGCAATGAGTCCAATCAGCTTTCCAAGATAAGCAAGGCAGGTAATAGAAAGGAAGTTTAGTCCAGATGTTAATACGTACAGTAAAAGCATAGCGATAGGGACAAGTATGTATAAAGAAAATTTTTGTTCGTGCAGCAAGTTTAACAGTTCATTTTTATCTTTATGATGCCAGTTTAGCAACTCATATGAATACGTTTGTGTTTGTGAATTAGTCGTGATGTAAATTCCATCCTTTAAAAAACCAATTGCATGAGCAGGGGAATGAAACCGTTCAATAGACTGTGATGGGTTTAAGATAAAAGCGGTACCGTTTACTTTTTTTGTGAAAGGTTGACTTGACGTAAGCTGTGAGTTTGAAATAGAAAAAGAAGAAACAGATTTCGGAAGATCTGTAGTAGCGATATGATAGCCGTTTACAATCGTCAAAGTCATAAAGAAAAATGTAGGCAGCAAAGAAATAAATGTTAAAAACAGCACAAAGCCAATTGTTTTATTCGTATGCTCAAAGCGAAGCGACCTTATTTTTTTGAAGGAAGTAAAACTCCATGCCATCTTTTTCAGCATGCTCATTGTAAAGCCTCCTCTTATTGAAGATTCTGATTATACCTTATTTTATAGCGAAAATTTAAGGTTTACAATAGATTTTAGAAACCGTTACCAATTACAATGATGCGGTGGAGCGTTTTGTCACAAGCACATTTTATGCGTATATGTAGAGGTTTTACCGTCATTGTTTTTTGGATATTACGGGCACTTTGAGGACTGTGCTGTTAATATTGCAGAGGTATTCGAAAGTAAAATAAAGGAAGGACTCGTCGTGCAAGGTCTTTCTTTATAGGAGTGGTTATTGTATGATAAATAGTAATAATAAAAAGGATAGGTGCGGGCATGGCTATTTTATGTTGGGCATTAATTATCGTTAGCTTTGTTGTATCGTTTGTTGGGTTGGTTTATCCCATCATCCCAAGCGTGCTATTTGTAGCTCTAGGATTTGTTATATACGGTTTATTTTATGATTTTAGCTCCTATAGCTGGTTATTTTGGGTGGTACAAGGATTGTTAGTTGTTGCACTTTTTTTAGCAGACTATATAGCTAATATTATTGGTGTGAAAAAATTCGGAGGCACTAAAGCAGGTGTTTGGGGAAGTACAGTTGGGCTGCTTGTAGGTCCGTTTGTCATTCCGGGATTTGGAATTATTTTAGGGCCGTTTATCGGAGCGATTGTAGGAGAACTGATTGTTCATCGGACCACAATTAGCAACGCAGTAAAAATTGGAGTAGGTTCGGTTATTGGCTTTTTTAGTGGCGCTATTTCAAAAGGATTTATTCAACTGCTGATGATTGCCTATTTTTTATACGCTGTTTTAAAATAATATATTGACTTTAGGTTAGAAACATGTTAAATTTTTAATGTCGCTAGTAAATGTTATATTGTTCCACAGTAGCTCAGTGGTAGAGCTATCGGCTGTTAACCGATCGGTCGTAGGTTCGAGTCCTACCTGTGGAGCCATGGCGGTGTAGCTCAGCTGGCTAGAGCGTACGGTTCATACCCGTGAGGTCGGGGGTTCGATCCCCTCCGCCGCTATTTTCCAATTTACGTTTGTGACATACATAATTCATATTGTTCCACAGTAGCTCAGTGGTAGAGCTATCGGCTGTTAACCGATCGGTCGTAGGTTCGAGTCCTACCTGTGGAGCCATGTGGACCCTTAGCTCAGCTGGTTAGAGCAGACGGCTCATAACCGTCCGGTCGCAGGTTCGAGTCCTGCAGGGTCCACCATTTATAGGGTTGGAGGAATACCCAAGTCCGGCTGAAGGGATCGGTCTTGAAAACCGACAGGGGTGTTAAAGCCCGCGGGGGTTCGAATCCCTCTTCCTCCGCCATA
>NZ_JBFULJ010000173.1:0-6281 GCF_056400385.1 Priestia sp. P5_B4 | reverse complement strand
CCTGTATATTGGGATCCCTGGTCTGTATGGATAATTAATCCTGTTGGAGGATGTTCTTTGTTATATCCTTGTAAAAAAGCGTCTATCACAAGAGAATCTTTCATCCSTGTACTCATAGACCAGCCACTCACTTTTCTCGAGTACATATCCACAAATACCGCAAGGTATAARGTRCCCTTTTGAGTAGGGATATAGGTAATRTCACCGACCCATATTTTATTTCGTCCGTCTGTGTGAAAAACTTGATTTARGAGGTTGGGTCTTTCTATAGAAGGTRATTTTTTATTATAACGTTTATAGCGATACCKRCTTCCTTTCGCATAYAGGTTCATTTSACGCATCAGTTTTCCTACTCTTTTTCKRTTTACCTTGATTCCCTTCTTYTCAAGAACCTTTGTAAYTCTTAARGATCCRTATCGMCCCTTATGTTCCTTAAATATCTCCTGTATTTCYGYACGTAACACTTCATTCTCTAAAGCYCTTTTAGAAGGTTTTCTCTGTAAATATTCATAGTAACCTGATCGTGAGATGTTTAAYGTTTTACAAGCCTTCTTGATGTTATAGTTGTGTTTATTTTCTTTTAAGAATTGAAAYCTTACACATTCTTTTTCTTCAAGAAGACCCGGAACTTTTTTARTARATCAAGCTCTTTTCTAAGTTCTTCATTCTCACGYTTRAGCTTTTTCATTTCATACTGGGAATTATAAAGTGCGCTYCCACGGCCTGGAAACGCACTTTCCCCATATTCTTCRTATTCACTTAYCCAACGATATAGYGTATTWGRATGAATAGATAATTCTTTCGCAACCTCTTTTACAAATAGGTTCTCTTCCAGYACCAACTGAACKGCAGCCATTTTRAATTGACGATCATAAACTTTTCTACCCATAAACCGAATCACCTTTTYCTCTTAATTTAGTGTCCAGTTTATCGTACCATTTCCAATACAGGTATTTTATATGAACTGGAGAATAAAATGTCTTGATGATATTTTTTGCATTTGAAGGATATCTCTTACCTATAAAATAGAAAGAAGGGATACTTATATGCGTCGTCTTGCGCCCGTATTTATTCTCCTTTTGCTCGCCCCAGCCTTAGGTGAATTACTTCTTGGTGACATACCGTTTAGTTTTGCACTTATACCTATTTTTTTGCTTGATATGGCTCTTTATGGTACTGGGGCTATACTCATTCGTGAGACAGTACGTCGACGGGACCTTGKTTGGCCCGGAATCCTGTTATTAGGGACAGCATATGGGATTGCTGAGGAGGGATTAGCAACACAGAGCTTATTTAATCCGCATTTTCCGGGGGTAGAATTAGGTACGTATGGTAGTTTATTTGGCGTCAATTGGGTTTGGAGTCTATATGTTCTTGGCCTTCATATTATATGGAGTATTTCAATTCCCATCTTATTAACGGAATTATTATTTTTTAACCAAAGGAAAGATACATGGCTTAGGCTACCGGGAATGTGGATAACAGGTTTTATTTATGTTTTCTCATTAGTTATTGTCGCAATTATGTATGTAAATCTCACAAATTTTAGCGCTTCTCTAATGTTGATCTGCTGTACTCTCTTATTAATTATAGGAATTATTTTGTTAACGCTACGATTGCATATTTTACCGGCCGACACTTTACCTGATAGAAATATTCGAGGGCTGCCATCTAAATGGACAATTGGTTTAATTTCTTTTTTCGCAGGAGCTATATTTTTTGGGGTCCATGAAATTTCCCCTTCTGTATTTATGATTCCTGCTTCCGCCCCAGTGTTAATCGATTTAGTTCTATTCGTATTAGTAATTTTATTGAGTAGACGCTGGCTCTCTCAACATAATCAATGGAAAGATAGTCATAGTTTAGCTTTTGTATCAGGATCTATACTTAATACCTTATTATTTGGTTTCTTTGTAGCTGCTGGAAACACTGTGAATGTCATTTTTCATGCAATTCTATGTGTAATAACAATCGGTTTATTAGTAATTTTCAATTGGAAACTTCATACAAGAAATATTCACTATAAAAATGTTGATGGGGAGTCTAATATCACTGTGGAATAATGGAATCTAGATGCTAAAACAACAAACAAAATGATCACAGCATTAAAAAAAGCCCTTTTATCAAGGGCTTTTTGCAGTTTAAACCTAGAAGAATGAGATTTATTATTGTTCATTGTATTTCGAAAAGGACTTATGGAATAATTGAACTTGAGCGTCGTAACTATGAAAAACAATTCAATTAGAAATACATAAAACAAAAACCTATTCACAATGAATAGGTTTTTTTGAATACACAATCTTGTTTCTTAATGGTTGATTTTATCAACCAAAGTAAAGAATAACTCCATTGGAATTGTCGGTAAAATACATTTTAATAGTAAGAGAGGGAGTGAAAATGATGAGAGAAATAGGTATTGCAAAAGTTATTACAGCAAAAAGAAAAGAAAAAGGCATTACCCAGGATAAACTTGCTGAGTTTATTGGTGTATCGAAGGCTTCTGTATCAAAATGGGAAACTGCTCAGAGTTATCCGGATATAACCTTGCTACCGCAATTAGCATCTTATTTTAACATTAGTATTGATGAACTTATTGGTTATCTACCGCAAATGACGAAGGAAGATATAAATAAAACATATCACCAATTAGCTGCTGAATTTAGTCGTAAGCCTTTCGAGGAAGTCCTTGGTGAATGCCGTGCGGTCATAAAGAAGTATTTCGCCTGTTTCCCCTTGTTGTTGCGAATGGCAGTATTATTGTTAAATCATTACATGCTTCAAGAAGAAAAAGAGAAACAGGAAGCACTATTACAGGAAATTGCTGACTTGTGTGAGCGTATTAAAATAGAAAGCGATGATGTTTGGATTGCTCAACAGGCAAACTCCTTAGAAGCTGTATGTCGTATATCAATGAATCGACCGGTAGAAGCTTTGGAACTGCTTGATGAAACAATGAAACCACCTATAAGTGATAATTTTTTGCTTGCTAAAACTTATGAAATGATCGGAAATAGAAAGAAAGCAAAATCAGCTTTACAGGTTAGTCTTTATCAGCATTTGCGTGGTCTTCTTGGGCCTGCACAGTCCTATTTGATGTTGATTGCCGATCAACCTGAGAAGTTTGAGCAGGCGCTTGACCGTTTTATAAAAATTTCTAAAGTCTTTGAAGTAGAAAAATTAGATCCTAATTTGATGTGCCTGCTTTATTTAGCAGCGGCACAAGGATACACGACGCAAAACAACTTAGAAAATGCACTTGAAATGCTCGGAAATTACGCGAACATTTGCACGACATCACTTCTACCTTACAAATTGAAAGGTGACCCCTTTTTTGACAGCATTGAAGATTGGCTCAATGATTATGATATTGAAGCCCCCAGAGACGAGAAGACCATAAAAGAAAGCATAGTACAGAGCGTTGCAGAAAATCCTGTTTTTTCTCCTTTGCACAATGAATCAAAATACAAAAGCATCGTTGATAAACTTAAGAGAAATCTAGGAGGTAAATACAATGGCTGATGAAAAAATTGTTATAGGTGAGGAAACAAAATATCCTCTTAATGGAATATTGACCATACCTAATAAAACTAATGTATTGTTTCCTGCGGTTGTTTTAGTTCAGGGCTCTGGCCCAAGTAACATGGATGAAAAAATCGGAAATATTTTCCCTTTTAAAGACCTCGCTGAAGGTTTGTCGGAAAAAGGAATTGCAGTAATACGTTATGACAAGAGAACCTTTGTATATGGCAAAGAAATGAGAACCGATACTGAACTATCAGTTAAAGAAGAAACCATTGAAGACGCCAYCCTTGCAGCTGATCTCTTACGGAAAGATTCACGTATTGATTCAACTAAAATATTTATTGTTGGTCATAGCTTAGGCGGGATGTTAGCCCCCCGGATTGATGCAGAGGGTGGAAATTTTACTGGAATCATTATCATGGGTGGTTCACCACGTAAATTTGAAGAGATTTTAATGGATCAAAATAACGATGTTTTAAACTCTTTGAATAAGCTTTTAAAAGTGATTGCTAAGAAACAAATAGCAGCATTATCATCAAGATTTGACAACATCTATACCCTAAGTGATGAAGAAGCAAAATCAACCGTCGTTTTAGGAAAACATGTTAGAGCCTACTACTTAAAAGAAATGGGCGAACACCCATCTACCAATTATCTAAAGGTGTTAAATAAGCCAGTACTAATTTTGCAGGGAGAGAAAGATTTTCATGTATCAGTGGAAAAAGATTTTAATGGTTATAAAAAATTATTGGGGAATACCCCCAATGTAACGTTTAAACTCTATCCGAACCTGAATCACGCGTTTATGCCTTCTGTTTATGGAGAGATACGAAAGTTTAAAAAAGAGTATAAGGTTGCACAACATGTAGATAAACAGGTTATAAATGATATTTCTGATTGGATTCATTCGGTATAGGAAAAAGTCAGACATGCAGAGGTAGATAACCATAACTGTTTTTATTGACAAACTAATATTTTTAATATTAATGCTATGGGACGTCCTAGTTAGCAGGTGTTTCTTTTTTTATATAAGATGTATAATTCGACTAAAGCTATGCTGTTTAGCTTCACCTTTAGATGGAGGGAAATCTTGCGATTTCTCGTCCATTTTATGAAAAAGATAAGCGACTAGGATAACCCCCAGCATATAAAAACCCATTGCTTCTTACATAATCAGCTGCCCCTTACCTACTGCGGTAACGGTTCTTTTATATTTTTCGATTGGACAGGCAAACTTACTGCATTAGCTACATAGTATCTAAAGAATCTTAACTTCATTATCTAATTAGTAGTTAGTTCAGTATCGCTACCRCGTTAATACAAGCTTTATAYGCGTARTGAWGCCCTTTRTGGAACCTGTAAGGGAGCTGAGCCGAAGAGGCGAATGGGGCGACCGGATGCACTTTTTTGAAAAATGCTATACACCAAATACGAAAAAAAAAATTTTAAGAAGTAACTCACATGAACAGCGAAATGAATCGTTTTAAAACAATTAAGCAGAGCAACACACTTTTAATCATCCTCCTAAAGTGGTTTCTTATTTGATAAATAGAGACATTCTTTATAAAACCACATCAAATGATTGTGCAAACTGTTAAAACAACGTATTCTTAAACTAGAAAAGCAACAAAAAACACATAAAAAAGGTTTTTTTTCGCGTTTATTTAGCTGATGGAGGAAATTGGTTATGCAAGATAAAATACAGGTTATTGAGGCTAAAAAAGAGACGTTGGAACGTCAATTAAAAGCAATCACTAACGATTACGTTAACGATCCTGAGACAGTTGCGCAGCTGGAGCTCGCGATTCGGATTTATGAAGATGTTCTTTCTATTCTTAGTGAACCTTCAGAAGAAGAAAAAAGCTGGATAGATACCTCCTTAGATGGTCCTAGTTTAAAAGAAAGTGATATAGCCAATTTAAAGGGTTTTAAAAAAGGAAAAAATGGAGTCATTACCTTTCAATTTACCATTCATGGAGAAGTGCATGAAGCGACTGCAACTTACGTGGAGAACGTACTTAACTTGAATACTGTTTCAAAGGTTGGAGAAGAAGGCATGATTTCTTTATCTTCCAACAAAGATGGCATCCGAAATCTCCTGCATATTGAACTGCTTTTAAATAGCATCATTGGAACGCAGCGTACTTTTTCAAGCAAACCATAACCCCATGTTATACCTAAATAACATGGGGATTTTTAATTAAAAAAGTCGTTGATATCTTTGTTTTTATCAATTTTTTTCACCGTATCTATGATTTTTTTTAGTATTTTAGGTGTCGGTATGTAATCTTTCTTATTACACAAGCGCCAAACGGTATTACGTGAAACCTTTGCCCGTTCTGCAAACTCTGTTTGCTCAATACCTTCTCTGTCGAGCCACTTGCCGAATTTGCTACGTTTTGGATTATGCCATGGTAACATTTCTACATCACTCCTTTTCTATTATCCTGTCCAATTTTCACCTACTTTAACCTGCTTTCATCTAAGTGAAGCTAAAAGTGGGCATAAAGAGGCAAATTTCGAATAGAATAGAAGAAATTAAGTCAATTTGTGTATCTTGTCGACATTTTTGGAATAATCATATAGCATGAATACAGTTAAGACCGCCTTATACACTAATACATAATGGGCGGTGCGCTTCATAAAACCTACCATTACTTTTACGCCAGCTTCCCTAGCAGCATCTGAAATCTCTTTTGCTTCCCTTTCATTCAGCCCCAAAGGCTTTTCCACATAAACATTTTTTCCCGCTCGAATGC
>NZ_JBFULJ010000172.1:0-6298 GCF_056400385.1 Priestia sp. P5_B4 | reverse complement strand
GCTAGAAGAATCTAAACAAATGAAACCTGCGTTTACCATAACAAAAAAAACGAACCACTAATCAAAAGTCTTGATCAGTGGTTCGTTTTTTACTTCGTCTAAAATCCTTTTATTCCAGCCCGTTTTTATTATCTGCTGATTGTACCTTCGTGTATGACGGTTGTATCTGCGTAGTAATCGTGTGCTCCTTGCTTCTTAGGTAAAAACGCAACTAATAAATAGCCTAGTAAAAAAACCGTTTTAGAAATATAGCGTCCAACTCCTTCACGAAACAGCACAACAGGCCAAGTTAACGTGGAGTCTTTCAGCGATACTACTTTAAGCCCAAACACCATTTTTCCAAGCGTTTGTCCAAAATACTTGGTCATTAAAACAAAATAACCATAGAAGATAATAACCGTTACAATCGTATAAGGAGAAAAAAATCCATCTTCTCGAGAAATACCTGCTAAATGGAAAATGGGCTTGATCAGCAGAGAGTTCAAGCTAGCTACCACAGCTAGATCTAAAAGATATGCCCAAAAGCGCATCCAAAAGCCTGCATAATGGAATTCACTACCTATTGGCGTACTTACCGCTGGCTCATGTTTTATATTGTCGTTTGATTCGGTTGAATGAGACTGATTTTCCATGTTCCCACCTCTATTCTGCATATAAATACATCAGACGCGGAGAGCTTGGCTGCGCAAATGTTTTTAACATTGCAGTGACTTGTTCATCTCCACCTATTACTTTTTGCATGCTCATTGAAAGCCAAGAAGGCAGTCCGAATCCTTGATCGTATTGAATTACTTGTGCCCCTTTTAACTTATAATCTTTTTCCATTCCTGTTACCGCATCTTCAAAATAGCCTAGTTGATCGACCAGCTTCAGCTCTTTAGCCTGACGTCCATCGTACACTCGTCCATCTGCGATAGAACGCACTTTTTCTTTAGACAAGTGACGTCCCTCAGAGATAACATTGACGAAACCATCGTACGAGTTGTCTACAAGTGTTTGCATAATTTCTTTTTCTTCTCCGGTCATTTCTCTTGTTGGAGACATAATATCTTTATGAGCCCCGCTTTTAATCACGACAGATTCTACTCCTAGTCTATCAGCCAGCTTGCCGTAGTTAACGCTTTGCATAATTACACCTAGTGAACCTGTTAAAGTGTCCGGGATTGCATAGATTTTGTTAGCCGCTGTTGAAATGTAATAGCCTCCTGAAGCAGCCATTGATCCCATTGAAATATACACTGGCTTTTTCGTTTCTTTCTTCAGCTCTTCAATTTTTTTATGTATTTCAGCACTTTCAACGACGCCGCCGCCCGGTGAATTCACCTTAATAATGACTCCTTTAACTGCCTTATCATTTTTTGCAGCCTCTAGCTGCTTTAAAAATGCTTGGTGGTTATAACCATTTTGGGACATAAGCGGAGAGGAACCGCTTCCTGTATCTTGAATCGTTCCATTGACCTCTAGCACTGCAATTTTCTTAGCTGCATTCCCTTTTTCGATAACTGTTTCTGATAGTTCACTGTCGTCTCCTCCAAATATGCCTGCCAGACCGTCATCTTTTTCTTCTTTGACTGAAAAACCAATATTAACAATCGCAGAAAAAATGAATAAGCAGGCTGCAATTAAAAGAGCAATCCACCTTTTTTTGTTCATGAAAATCCTCCTTTTTAGGTGTCAGAATTAAAAGATTATTCTTTTAATTCTTAAAGCAATAATGCTATAATTATTGTAACAAACTTTTTTTAAAAAGTTTACTTTATCGCTAATATTTTACATATCAGACAAACAAGGGGGAACTATCTATGCCAAATCGTCGCAACGTTTATTTCTTTCATCCAAAAAACCTGGAAACAAAGGCGCTTGTAAGTCCACTTATTGAACTTGCAAAACAATATGACTTTCAAGTAGTAGATCATTTCGACAGCGCTAACATCATTGTAAGTATTGGCGGTGACGGAGCTTTCTTACAGGCTGTCCGTCAATCTGGCTTTCGAGATGACTGCTTATATGCTGGTGTCACAACTTCAGATCAACTAAGCTTTTACTGCGATTTTCATATCGATGAAACGGATAAAATGATTGAAGCTATTACGACAGAAAATATAGAAGTACGTCGATTTCCCGTTTTACAAACTCAAATTGATCAAGGAACTTCTTTTTATTGCTTAAATGAATGTTCGATTCGATCAGGTGTTATAAAAACACTCAGTCTAGATGTTTTTATTAATGAAAATCACTTTGAAACATTCCGTGGGGATGGGATGATTATTTCAACACCAACAGGCAGTACGGCTTATAATAAATCGGTAAGTGGAGCCGTAGTTGATCCGTTAATTCCTTGTATGCAAGTCAGCGAATTGGCATCGCTAAATAATAATAACTATCGTACATTAGGATCTTCATTCATCCTAAGCGCTGAGCATACGCTCACTTTAAAACTATCCAATGACAACAACCACAGTCCAATTATTGGAATAGATAACGAAGCATTAAATGCACGCCAAGTTGATCAAGTTCAAATTCGTTTAAGCGACCGTCAAATTAAAACGGTTAAACTGAAAGATAACTCTTTCTGGCAACGAGTTAAGCGTACATTTCTATAATAAAAAGCGCCCTTGGGCGCTTTTATTTTTGATATACAATTTCTCCATTAATAGCAGTCATCTGCACCTGTACCCCTGGAATATCATCTGCAGGTATCTCAAACAGATCTCTTTCTAATACGGTAAAATCAGCTACATAGTCCTTTTGAATATATCCTTTTTTGTCCTCTTGATGAATGGCCTGCGCACTTCCTAAAGTAAACAGCTGAACAGCTTCAAATACTGTAAGTCGCTCAGACGGTATGTAAATGACCGAGCTATTTGGAGAAGTTTTTCTAGAAACTGCTGCATGAATTGTTAACATGGGATTGATAGGTTCAATAGGCGCATCCGATCCGCCTGCACACATAACGCCCTCGTCCAATAACGTTTTCCACGCATAGCAATAATCCAAATGCTCTTCTCCAATTTTTTCAATGACCCATGGAAAATCACTGGCTAAAAACCGAGGCTGGATATCCAATACAACCGGGAGCTTTTTTACACGCTCAACTAAATCTTTTCGTAGAATTTGCGCATGAATAATACGATCTCTTTGCCCTGTTTGAGGAGGATATTGTTCGATGCTTTCTACTACATATTGAAACGCTAAATCACCAATCGCATGAATTGCAACCGTCATGCCCAATTCTCTTGCTTTTCTCACTAGCTGTTTTAATTCATCGAGTGATTGAATAGCTACACCTCTTGTAGATGGGTCGCTTTTGTATGGAAAGCTTAAAAGAGCAGATTGACTGCCGAGAGAACCATCAGCAAAAATCTTCATTGGCCCTATTTCAATAAAAGCGGATGTGTCTTTCTTTTCTTCAACGTATGTATACATATCATCTACAGCTTCATGATGAACAAGTAAATGAGCACGAAACAGCTGCTTTTCTTTATGAATAACGTCTTGAAATGCTTGATATGTACGCAAAAAGCCTCCATAATAATTTAAATCTTCCGTATGTCCACCCGTCAATCCGTGCTGAATACAATCTTTAATAGCTACTGAAAGAGCTTGTCGAATATATGCTTCCGATACTTGAGGAATATGAGCCGTTACTAATTCTTGCGCTTGATCAGCCAAAAAACCGGTAGGATTTCCCGCTTCATCCCTCTGGATAATACCTCCCTCCGGGTCACATGTTTCAGCTGTAATCCCGGCTATTTTAAGAGCAGTCCCGTTTACTACTAATCCGTGACGACAGACTCGCTTCAACATAATAGGATGTTCTGTTGAAAGTTGATCAAGATCTTGATACTGAATCAAAGAGGAATCTTCCCACTGATTTTCATCCCAACCTTCTCCAATTACCCATTCTCCTTTTGGTGTACTCTCTACTTTTTGCCGAACGCGCATCAGCACGTCTTCCCTAGAAGTAGCTTGAGACAAATCAAGCCTAATGAGCTTTTCACCATGACCAATTAAGTGAAGATGGCTATCTACAAAGCCCGGATACATTGAATATCCTTTGAGGTGTACTTCTTTGTCAATCTCAGCACCCCATTTGATTCTTAGATTTTCTTCTGTGCCTATATCTTCAATAAATCCTTTTTCAACATATACGCTTTCTACATGCTCATCTTCTTTTAGCATCGTATATATTTTGCCTCCGTAAAATAAAGTCCCCATCGCCAACATCTCCTTTACTTTATAAAGCTTGATCTTGTCTCTATTATACGTGACAAAACAAACAAGACAAAAGAGTGAGGTTTCCCCCACTCTTTTTAGCCATCATTATTTAGTTAATATGACTTATTTACCACCAAGTTGTTGCTCAGCCATTTGAACTAAGCGTTTAGTGATTTCTCCACCAACAGATCCGTTAGCGCGAGCTGTTGCTTCTGGTCCAAGATTTACACCGAATTCAGAAGCGATTTCGTATTTCATTTGGTCGATAGCAGCTGCTGAACCAGGAGCTACTAATTTGTTTGTGTTTGCCATGTGTTTTCACCTCCTTGTTGAATATAGATTGTGTCAAAACACATGGCATCATACATTATTTTTTTGGTAATTTTATGAAATTTAACTTTTAAAACAAATCTTCTACGCTGTCTGCGGTATTTGTAGCCGAAGAAGCTGTCATCTCAAGCGTTTCTACATTATTTACCGCTTCTTGAATTAATGTTTCAAAATCATAAAATTGTTCGTATCGATTTATTTTTTCACGCTTTGGCTTCGTTTTTGGTGAGCTTGGGGTAAAAATTGTACAGCAGTCTTCATACGGTCGATTCGAAATTTCATGTGTATCAATTTTGCGGGCAATTTCAACAATCTCCGTTTTATCCATTGTTACAAGCGGACGCAAAATTGGCGTATTAGTCACTTCATTAATCGCATACATGCTCTCAACCGTTTGACTAGCTACCTGCCCTAAGCTGTCGCCAGTTACGATAGCTAACGATTCATTTTTTTCACGAATAAGGTCCGTAATTCGAAGCATCATACGACGTGTAGAGGTCATGGTATAATTCTCTGGAATTTGCTTTTGAATCGCTTGCTGTACAGCTGTAAACGGTACAATATGCAGCTTTACTTTTTCGTGATAAGCCGTTAGTTTTTGCGTTAAATCGATGACTTTTTGCTTAGAACGTTCACTTGTAAAAGGCGGACTGTAAAAATGAACCGCTTCTATTTCTAAACCGCGCTTCATGGCTAAGTATCCTGCAACCGGGCTGTCGATTCCTCCAGAAAGCATCAGCATCGCTTTTCCACTCGTACCAACTGGAAGACCTCCTGCTCCGCGATAATCAAAACATGTAATATACGTTGCTTCACTTCTCACTTCTACTCGTACATTTACGCTTGGTTCTTTTACGTTTACCTTTAGATGCTCTGTATTTCGTAGAATATGACTTCCTACTTCATAATTTAATTCGTTTGTATCAAGAGGAAATTGTTTATACGCTCTTCGAGTAGATACTTTGAATGTTTTTCCTTCTACATCAAATTCTTTCATTGCTTCTAACGCTGCTTCTTGAATCGCTTCAAGCTCATTTTCAACTTTTAATGCTAAACTAAAGCTTTGAATACCAAAGATTTGCTGAAGACGTTCGATGATAAGCTCGTGATTTTCACCGTTTAAGTGAATATACATGCGGTCTCTTGTGTATTTTACGTGAATATTTCGGAATGCACTAAGAGCCGTTACAATATTTTTTCTTAGCTGGGCAACAAATTTTTTTCTATTTTGTCCTTTGGTTGAGATTTCTCCGTACCGAATTAAAATATGGTTATATATCATAATCATTTACCTCATTACTTTCTTTAGATCTTCAATTACTGTGAAAATAGCATTTACAATAGGCGTTACTTCATTATAATCATTTAAGCCTGACAAGCTTAATCGAATGGACTGATCGGCTTCTTCGTAATTTTTACCGATAGCTAAAAGCGTTTTGCTTGGCTTTTTTCGCTTTGATGAGCAAGCAGATGTAGTGGATACAAACACTCCTTTTTCTTCAAGAGCGTGAACAAAAACCTCACCTTTAATACCTTGTGCTGTAAAATTTATAATATGGGGTGCCGAATGCTCATTCGGCGTATTAATCGTGATTCTTTCGTGAGCAGAAAGGTTGTCCATCAGTTCTGCTTTTATTTTCCGCATTTTTTGCTGATTTTGAGCAGCATGTTCAAGTGTTAAACGAAGTGCTTTAGCAAATGCTACGATTCCCGGCACATTTTCCGTGCCTGATCGATGCTGCATTTCCTG
>NZ_JBFULJ010000171.1:0-6304 GCF_056400385.1 Priestia sp. P5_B4 | reverse complement strand
GATATACTTCAATCCCCTCTTCACTTTCCGTATGCTCAATATGCTGCTGTTTTACAATATCAAGCGCAATTTTTTCAAACGTTTGCCCTTCAATTCCACAGCCTACATAATAAACCGTTCCGCGACCAAACTGATTTTTTGTTACAGCGGCTTGACTATAAAATGGATCATCATACTCATACAGCACTTCAGCTGTTACAGGTGTGACAATGTCTCTCCACACGGACGCACTTGACTGCTCTCCTTCATACGGTCCTACCCCTTTAATAGCTGCTTTTTGAGTAGAAGACAGTGCTTCCACTTCCTGAATTTCAATTCCCGTTATTTCTTTTACATATCCGGGCAGCGTCTGTTTAAAGTGAATATTATTTTGTTTGTCTTTAATGCCGGTTCTAAACGTAAAAATGATGACGCCGCCGTTTTCAGTAAATTCAGTAAATCTTTTACCTAGTTCTTCATCAATGATCTGCAAAGCCGGAACAACCAGTGCTTTATAGCTTGAAAAATCTCTCGAAGCAGGAATAACATCAATAGGTGTATTCAACTTATAAAACGGTGTATATCCTCGAAGCAGCTCTTGCGTAAAGTCAAATCCTTCACTTTGCTGCTGAAAGCGCCATGACCATATATTTTCATAGTCATATAAAACGGCAATATCCGATTTAATATCAGACTTCAGTACATGTTCGTAATGAACGATTTCACTAAATAACGACTGAACTTCTTTGTAGCGTCTTCCATAATGATTATCGTGACCTACAACTCCATAGCAGTACTGCTCGGCTCCTCTTGTCATTCCGCGCCAACGGAAATACAGCATATTCGTACATCCATGAGCAAACGCCTGATAAGACCACATTTTTGCTTGGTTAGGTCGGGGAAGATAACCGATGATATCATGACCTTGGGCGCCCATTAATTCCTCTACAATCCAGAAGTTTTTATGTAGCAAACCTCTATTAAAATCATGCCCTAGTGCAATATGAGCCGGGGTAATGGGCTCTGTTTGACCGCCCCATACCGGATAATTGTCATAAGATACAAAGTCCATTACTTCTAGATTTTCTTCATGATCAAACCATTTATCAAAAAAGCCCCCTGATACGTTCGTTGTCAACAGCTGGTGATCACCTTTATATTTCTTCACAATCGCCGTTTGTTCGTGAGCGTATCTGTTTAACGAAAAAGAACGAAAGCGCGCCCAGTCAAGCTTTAGCGAAGGGCTGTGTGTCGTAATTGTTTTTACGGGCATAGGCACTTCAGTAAACTCGTTATATGTTTGTCCCCAGAAAATAGTGCCATACTTTTCATTTAGCTCATTGATATCTTTATATTTTCTTTCCAAAAACTGCTGAAACTCTTTATGACATTGTTCGCAGTAACACATGTCACTGCCTTCATGGCCGAATTCATTGTCAACTTGCCATGCTACGATTGCTTCTTCTGAGCAGTAGTGCTTTACGAGTTGTTCTGTAATCTGAGCGCTATACTTCCGATAAAGAGGCGAATTAAAACAATATTGACGTCTTCCTCCAAAGGCTCTGACCGCCCCGTTTTCATCTTTCGATAAAATAGAAGGATGCTGCTTCGCAAGCCAAGCCGGAAAAGTGGCGGTAGGCGTACCAAACATAACATCAATATTCTGTTTTTTAAGCTTATTGATAACGCTATCAAAAAAGGAAAAGTCATATTCACCTTCTTTAGGCTCCATTAGATGCCAAGCAAACTCTCCTATTCTTACCATGTTTGATCCTAGCTCTTTAATGCCTTGGATATCTTCTTCTATCATATTCTCTGGCCAATGTTCAGGGTAATAATCGACACCGATGTACATTTTTCTCTACTCCTATCTATTTCTTTATTTCATTAAATGAACGATTTGCTGCTACTTGTTAAGCTCTACTCGGAAACGGTGATCAAAAGCAAAAAAATCATATTTATTTTCTTCATAAATAAATTTCTATTCAACTTTCAAGATACATACTTCCTAATCTTTTAAAACGCTTACAAGTTTATTTTATGAACTTTATTCAAAATATTCAATGGTAAAAATTTAGAGAAAAACATCCTTTTTTTGCTCTTTATTAAAATAAAGAATAAAACGCTTACAAAGACAAATGTTTTTATAATTCTTATATATATCTTCCCTCACACTTTCCATATCCACATTTAGGTAATAAATTGCTCGGAAAACAAGCATCAAAAGTTATTTCTTTCATCCATGTTATCTATCAATTAGTAAGAATCATTTGACCTATCTATAAAATAGTAAAAATTACAGAGCAGGTTTTTACCATTATTAACACATTAAACCTACGTTCACCATCCCAACAAAAAAAGACCGCACAATTAATCAATAAGCTCGATTAATTGTGCGGATACTTCTTGGGCTAAAATATTTTTTGTTCCGCCTTTTACTTGCAGCTGATTATAAACACAGCTTTTACCGGTTTGTGTTCATGCAGCTTCCATTTATACAAAGTTCTTCAAACACAGGATCCTTTACATTTTCCATTAATAATGGTGTTGCAACATGCTGGAAATTAGAATGACGAATCGTTAGGTTTGTGACAGGAGAACGTTCATAGGCTCGAATCCATAAGCCGTATTTGCCTCCGTTGCTTTGCAAGTTTTCTATGTTGATATTCCGAACGACGGGCGTAAAATTCCCTGTGTCTCCTTCTTCATAGTACATGTCTATTTGAATCACTTCACTGCCTACGCTTTTGACCGTATTGTTGCTAAAGTCGATATCTTCAATCGTTCCGCCGCGAACTGAATTTGTTTTAATCCGCAACGCCCGGTCTAGATTGGGACTGTCCATAACATTGTGCTGAGCAAATACGTTCCGGACGCTTCCTGATATTTCGCTGCCGATCACAACGCCCCCGTGGCCATCTTTCATTTCGTTTCCTTCAATAACAATATTTTCACTTGGTACGTTGATTCTTCTCCCATCTGCATTACGCCCCGACTTAATCGCAATACAATCATCTCCATTGTCAAAATAAGAATCTTTAATAAGCACATTTTTACTCGATTCAGGGTCTACTCCATCATTATTAGGACCGTGACCTATAATTTTTACATCATCAATTAAAATGTTCTCGCTTAAGACGGGATTGATTTGCCACATTGGCGAATTTAAAATGGTTACACCTTTTATCATGATATTTTTACTGTGATAAGGCTGAATAAAACTAGGTCTCAAATAGTGCCCTTTACCAAATACGCGCTCTTTAACAGGAACTTTCTCTTCTGCCATTTTAAACAGCAAATCGCGATCTTGCTGCTGACTCGGCTCGCCTTCTTTCCATCCAAACTCCTTTTTTCCTTTCCAGGGCCACCAATGTTCGTTATCCCCCTGTCCATCTAACGTACCTTCTCCTGTAATCGCAATATTTTTTTCGTTATACGCATAGATAAGCGGTGAATAATTATATAGCTCCACGCCTTCCCATCTTGTTAAAACAGCAGGTAAGTATTTTTCAGGATTTTGACTAAACTTAATCGTAGCTTTTTTCATTATATGAAGATTTACATTACTTTTTAAATAAATCGCACCGGTAACATAAGTTCCTGGTGGGACAACAACGCGCCCTCCTCCTGCTTTGTTAGCCGCTTCGATTGCTTTTTTAAAAGCAGCCGTTGAATCAGACTTTCCATTTCCTGCTGCTCCGTACTGCTTAACATTAAACGTACGGTTTGGAAATGAAAGAGGCTGAATTTGTTCTTTAACTGCTGTTATTTTTTCACTTGCTGAAAGAGATTTCCCTTGGGCAGAAAACGGTAAAATAAGCATAAGAGTCATCACAAACAAACAAAGCACATATTTTTTCACTAGCTTTTCTCCTTTCGTTTAACAATCTAGTAACCGRCTTATTTATAAAGTAACGCCTGTTTTAAAAATGGCCATTTCTCTAAAATCATTTTTTTCATTATTTACAAGCTCTCCGCTAGAAACTCTAATCATGTACTCAATAAAGCTTTCTAACGTATCTTCTTCTGTGTCACCTTCAACCAGCACTCCTCCGTTAAAATCAATCCAGTGCGGTTTTTTGTTATAAAGAGCGGTGTTTGTGGAAATTTTCATAGTGGGCACAAACGTTCCAAACGGCGTTCCTCTTCCCGTTGTAAACAGTACAATATGACACCCTGAAGCGGCTAAAGCAGTTGAGGCAACTAAATCATTTCCAGGAGCACTTAGTAAATTTAAACCGTTAATTTGTAAACTGCCTCCGTACTTTAACACGTCTACGACTGGGGTCGTGCCTGCTTTTTGAGTGCAGCCAAGTGATTTATCCTCTAATGTTGTAATACCGCCTGCTTTATTACCGGGAGAAGGATTTTCATACACCGGCTGATTGTGATTGAGAAAGTACGTTTTAAAATCGTTAACAAGATCAACAATTTTGTTAAATGTTTCTTCATCAACGGCTCTTTCCATGAGCAAGGTTTCTGCTCCAAACATTTCAGGCACTTCCGTCAAAACCGTTGTGCCTCCTTGAGCAATGAGCCAGTCGGAGAATTTGCCGAGCAGCGGATTTGCTGTAATACCTGATAACCCATCTGAGCCACCGCATTTAAGACCTACTTTCAGCCTTGAAATATCAACGTCTTCTCTTTTATCGTCTTTAGCAGCATCATAAATTTCTTTTAGCAAAGCGACTCCTGCCTCAATTTCATCCTCGACGTCTTGAGATTGTAAAAACTTCACTCTGCTTTCATCAATTGTACCTAGCGCTTGTTTAAATTCTGTTAAGCTATTATTCTCACATCCAAGTCCTAACACTAAAACTCCTCCAGCGTTTGGATGCTGTACCATTCTCGTAAGCATGGTTCTTGTATTACGGTGATCGTCACCGAGCTGAGAACATCCGTAATTGTGTTTTAGAACGGTTACATGCTCAAAAGGCGAGAGATCCCCTATTTCTTTTTGAAACTGTTTAATCATTTGTTCGGCTATACCGTTGACGCACCCTACCGTTGGAACAATCCAAAGCTCATTTCTAATTCCAACATCTCCGTTTTTGCGGCGATATCCTTTAAACGTTAGCGATTGTTTTTTTTGTTTAGGAACTGCTAATTTTTGATGAAACTTATATTCATTAACGTCGTTTAAATTTGTTTTTGCGTTATGCGTATGCACCCACTCACCAGGTGAAATAGAATAAGTCGCATGCCCGATTGGAAAGCCATATTTTATAATGTTGCCGCCCGCTGAAATTGGCGTAAGAGCTATTTTATGGCCCCGTTTTACTTCTTCTTTTAGAGAAATTTCTTTTCCATCAACCATAAGGTTCTCTTGTGCTAAAAAATCTCGTAAAGCTACTGCTACATTATCTCCCTGATGAATACGAATTACTTCTTTCATATGCTTCACCTCTTACTGTTTAGTTGCGGTTACATAGAGAATTTCTTTCATCGCCTGTTTCATTCCGACAGTTTCAATAGCTAAGACTCCATTTGTTACGGCTTCTGTTAAGCTAGGAATCATATTTAAATCCTCTCCCCAATGCTCTTTATATCCCAGCACTTCTTTTACAATGTAAGAAATGCTTTTTTCAGTACCGTCATACGTATTCCAAAGAGATTCATACATTTCTAGAACTGCGGGGTCATCTGATAGTTCAATTTTTTCTCCTTCTCTTTTTCCTTTATAAAAAGAAATGAGGGCACTGAGAGAAAATGTAAGCAAAGTAGGTAGCGCTCCGTGCTTTTCAACGTACTCTTTAAGAGTTGGGATGTTTCGCATTTTAAACTTTGTCATGCTGTTCAAAGAGATGCTCATTAATTCGTGATGAATAAACGGATTTTGAAACCGTTCTAATGCAGATTTAGCAAATGACAAGGACTCTTCTTCCGAAACTGGTAAACTAGGAATAATTTCTTCATATAGACACTTTCGAATAAACGTTCCAATTACTTCATCTTCGACTGTTTCTCTGACCGTATTTAGTTGCGCTAAATACGCAACAGGCATCGTTGCAGTATGAATACCGTTTAAAATTCTGACTTTCTGCAGCGCATACGGTGCAATATCGTTCACAAATTTCACATGTAAACCAGCTTCTTCCGCGGGAAACTCCTCTTTTACCCACTCTGGTCCCTCAATAACCCATAAGTAAAATGGCTCTGCAATCACAAAAAACTCATCTTCATAACTCAGTTCATTGAGCGTATTTTCATCATTTGGATAACCTGGCACAATTCGATCAACAAGCGTGCAGCAAAAAGCGTTTGCTTCGTGTATCCACTCGGTAAACTTCTTTTCTAAATTCCATTTGTCGGCATAACGTAATAC
>NZ_JBFULJ010000170.1:0-6320 GCF_056400385.1 Priestia sp. P5_B4 | reverse complement strand
AATAGGGCTTTGAAAACCGTTAAAAGCAAACACAATCCCAGACGTAGCAACAGCTGTCAAAACGCTTGCCCATCCATTTGGAGCAACGCCTCCTGCAGAAGAGAAGTTTCCTCCGTGAAACCCTGCGAATAAAAGAGCACCAATTGTAAGCCCTGGAATTACAATCTTAAAAACAGTAATAAGTGAATTAGCTTTCGAAAATAAGCCTACGGTCCAATAATTTAGAAGAAAATAAATGATTAATAGTCCTGTAGCAATAGCCAAGCCTTTTCCGGTAAGAATCCCGTTTTCTACTAAACTGCCTGTCCATTTCGCCCACTCCCACGGCCATGAACTCATATACTGAACAGAAGCAACGGCTTCAACAGGAATAACCGATACGATTGCAATCCAGTTTGCCCAAGCCGCAATAAAGCCAAGAAATGAGCCGTGCGAGTATTGCGTATATTTAACCATACCTCCTGCTTCTGGAAACATCGATCCTAGTTCACTGTAAGAAAGAGCTATAAATAAAATAACAACCATTCCAATAATCCAAGAAGCAATTGCTGCAGGGCCTGCAATTTGAGCAGCTCTCCATGCTCCAAACAGCCATCCTGATCCAATAATAGATCCAAGGCCAACCATCATGAGAGAAAACGTTCCCATTTTTCTATGTAAGTTATTCATGTATCTAACACCTTTCTTCTATATTTTCTGAGAAGTGAGTTATTAAGCGCTTTCATTAAATTTAAAAAATAAAATTCATTTTGAACTTTAAAAATGCTGCTTAAAAATACTAACCAAAAGCTTTTCCATTCATTTACGCGCCCCCTTTCTTCATTTATTATTTGTTATTATATCATCATCAAGTTAAAAAGTACGCGTTTTGAATAAAAAATATTTTTATTTTTAGAATTTTGTGCGTTTTTTTAATTAAAAGTACGCGTTTTGAACACTAACATTCATAAGAGCTGCCTTTCCCTTAAAGTGATATACAAACGATCTTGTTGCAATAACCAGAAAAAAAGCAGGATAAAATGAGCGCTTCATTTTATCCTGCTTTTTTAAGTTATTTCACAACAGCTAATACCGTTTTTTTAAAGCTGTTATAAACATAAGACCAAAGAGCCGGTTCTTCTTTATATCTTGTTCGTAACGAAGAAAAGACTTCTTTTTGTTTTTCTTCAAACGAAGGATCTTCTTTTGAAGGAAGCGTGGCACGAAGCTCATCGACGATTTGCTGAACTTCGGGAGCACGGGGGCCCCACTTCCCAAGTAACGTCCCTTCATTATTAAAAATTAAAATAATCGGAATGGCACGTCCTCCGTTTGTTAAGTGACGGTCAATTAATTCGGTGTCTGCATCTCGCAGTGCAACGCGCACATCGATACCGGCAGCTTCAGCTACTTTACGAATGATTGGGTTAATCATCATCGCATCTCCGCACCAATCTTCAGTAATCGCTAAGAAATGAAGCTTGTGAGCCTTTAATTTGTCAGCCAGTCCATCTTTAGGAAGCTGAAATTGTTCATAAACAGCCAAACTTTCCTCTTTTAATGTACTCATGTCGTTCATATATGTTTGGATTGATTTTCCTTCTTCAAAATACTGCTGTTCTGTTTTCATCAAAATCCCTCTTTCTTTTTTGTATACGAATAGATGAGATGTAAAAATTCGGTTTACTCTTTTCTATACGCACTACTAGTATAGCTTTTAAGCACAGTGAATCAAAATATAAAAGTCAGCGCTTTTTTTAGCCTGCGACAGGATTTACAAAACTTCAATTTAAAAACAGCACATTGAGATGTTATAAAAAAAGAGAATGGGGTACATGTACACTATCAATGTAACAAATTTTAAATCTTTGTGAATATTTGAGAATGTTTATTGTGTAACCGTCATCTTTTGATTATGATAATGATATGTTAGCTACTTGACTAAATATGGAGGATGAGGCAAATATGAATCAATCCCCGCATGAAAAGCGAAAAAAACGCAAACAGTTTGTAGAACGTTTAAGGCTAAAAGGAATCAAAATAGAGCTGACAAAACCGCGCTCTCACTTTTCTTCACTATCCTTACTAAAATCATAACTCGTAACCACCTTTTTCTAAAGCGGAACGGTATCGAATTTCAACTATCTATGCTAAGGCTTACATATCATTTCAAAAAGAACAGCTTCTAAGTGCTGTTCTTTTTTGATACTTTTTTATATTTCTGCCTCTGTAAAAAAAAATTATAAACCTTTTTCTTTATTTCCTCCTTTTTCTATCTAGGGCTTTCCACTCCCTTTCGTACGGTGTTCTCAAAATATATAGTTCTATAAATCCCTTAAATTACCACTATATTCAAGGTATATATAATATAAGTATATATTGTAAATTTATAACTCTTCCTATATAATCTTGTAGAAAACGTAAAAAAAGGAGAAAATTGATGAAAAAACTGGGGGCAATATTATTATCATTTCTGCTGTTTGTTGGCGTATTTCCAACATCTTCATTCGCAGCAGCGTCAACATTTGACGCAGATTTCAACAAGTATTTAAAATCGGTAAGCCAAACGCGAGGCTTTGAAGTAACCAAAGACGACGTTGAATATTCACTTTCACTGTATGACCATAGTCTTGAAAACTACGATACAATCGCAGATTTAGAAGATTTTTTAGGTGAACCAATTGCAGCTGACTTACATAACGTGCAAGATGTGTATGCAGATTTTGACTTAGACAAAACAAGCTTAAATGCGTTGTTAAAAGAGAACGGTCAAAGCTTAGACGACTATGTGTACCTAGATGATTTATACGAGGATGTTGGCTTCTATCTAGAGGGCGACGACTGGTATGAAGATGATGAGTCATATGATGAAGAAGACGCTTCTTACGATGATGAATTATTAAGTGAAGAAGATTTAAGCGGCTTACTATCGTTTATGCAGTCTGAATTAGGCTTAACTTCAGAAGAATTAAATCGAATTGAAGCACATTTTACATCGTTAGAAGATGAGCTTTCAAATGAAGCAACGCTTAACCGCTTAGATCAATTAGGCGAGCGCTTAGCGGCATTCGAAGATTTTGATACAGCAACAGAATTATCTGCTGATCAAATCGCTGAATTAATGTCTATTTATAAAGAAATGCTATCAATCTTCCATTTAGACGCTAAGTTCGCACTTGTACAAGGCGGAAATGAAAGACCGCTTTCTCTTACTGATTTAATCAACTTAGAAGAATTAAAAAATGCCAGTCTAAAAATTTCTCTTTATACAACAGACGGTAAATTTTTAGCAGACATGGTGATCACAGGCRATATGTTTAATTCTGATATCATCACAGACACAGGAAAAGAAGTAGAAAAATCTGCTGAAGCTGTAGCAAAACCAGCTCAAGCGCAAAAATCAGCAGTAGAAAAGAAACAAGAACCGGTGAAGAAACAAACGAATGGCGTTGTACAAAAAACCGTTAAAGGCGGAAAACTTCCTGAAACGGCTTCTAATTATGCAACAAATACATTAATTGGATTAGTACTTGTAGCAGCTGGCTTTGTTCTTTTCCGCAAAGTGAGACGTGCATAAAATGGAACCAAGAAAAACAAGAAGAACAATCAATCGCAAAAAGCGGTTGATTGTTCTTTCCCTTTTAGCCGCCGTCATTTGCTTTGGTCTTTGGTTTACGACCACAAACGCCTATAAATTTGCAAGAGGCTATTTGGCATTTAAAACAATGGATACAGAAGAACCAGCCGCAGCTTCAGTTTCTAAAAGCAAGGACGCTTCAACAGCGGACTCTTCTGCTGAAGCTTCTGCTGTTGAAGCTAAAAAAACGGTACACTCTCGTACTGCTAGCCCGGAAAAAAAGCCGAAAGTGTCAAATGTGTCTTACCCAAAGCAGCCAAAAATCGGTGATTTAATGGGAGAATTATATATTCCTAAATTAAACGCTAAGCTGCCGATCTATCACGGTACGAACGAAGATGAATTAGAAAAAGGCGTGGGTCATTTTGCGGGAAGCGTGCTGCCTGGTCAAAACGACAATTCTGTTCTATCAGGACATCGCGATACGGTCTTTCGTAAGCTTGGCGACGTGGGTGAAGGCGATTCGCTCGTGGTGGACACGGCAGCAGGCACCTTCACATACAAAGTGAACAAAGTACGAATCGTTGATGCGGATGACCGGACTGTTATTGTACCAAAGCCTAGAGCCACTTTAACCGTCAGCACCTGTTATCCGTTTAATTACGTTGGTTCAGCACCTGAACGCTATATTTTAGTCGCTCACCTTGTGTCATCAACACCAAAATAAAAAAGCTGTCCTTAAAAAGGCAGCTTTTTTTAATGAATAGATTTCATTAGTAAATCAAACCATATTTTCAGCGAAGTCGCCGTAATAACGATCGCTAAGATAACTTGCAGCGACGCTACCTTCGTCTTTTGCCCAACAAAAGCGCCGATTGGAGCTGCTAGTAAGCTTGCTCCAATAATCATAAGCGCCGGAAGCAAAAGGACTTGATGCGTCATTACTTTACCGAATGTTGTTCCCATAGACGAAATAAACGTCACGGCTAATGAGCTTGCAATCGTTACGCGCACAGGAATTTTTAACACGGTAATCATAATAGGAACAAGTAAAAATGCGCCTCCTGCTCCGACAATCCCCCCGCAAATTCCAACTAAAAACGCCAGAGCTGCTGCCAAAGGTTTTGAAAACGTCACTTCGAATGAATCGGCCGCTGGATTATTTTTTTTGGGCATAAACATTAATCCTGCAGCAATTGTTGCCATCACGCCGTAAATGAAATTGATCATTCCTTCTGAAAACGAGTTTGATAGCGTTGAACCAATGAGACTGCCAACTAAGACGCTGATACCCATATATAAAATTAACGGTTTATTCAAATAGCCGCCCTTTTTGTAAGCAAGAGCTCCTGAAACAGACGCAAACAGCGACTGTAYGGCTCCTATACCAGCTACTTCGTGCGCGCTGAACATTCCCACTCCTACAAGAGGCGGAACAAATAGCAGCAGCGGGTACAAAACAACTGATCCTCCAATTCCAAGCATACCTGCTAAAAATGACCCGAAAAACCCGAGTGCAAATACCGTTATTAATAGTTGTACATCCATGTTTTTACCACCTGCTTTTATCAATCCAATATCATGTTTGTTATAAAGTATGTATACTTACAACGCCTTATCGCTTCTTCCATTGTATCACTGTATATACTTCTTTTCTGTAAAAATATTGATAAAAGTGCTTTCAATTATTAATTTTTTTAATCATTAAAATCCTATCGACTTTATGCGTTATTTACTTTTAGCCTAAACTTCCTCGCTCTCCTCTTTGTTACTTGTGGTAGAATAAAGAAAAACTAGATGTTAGAACTGCCTACACGCTACGCTTATCTCAGCAGGCCCATCATCACAGGAGGCTTTCGTATGTTTGAATACAAAATTGATGACGAAGTTAGTTTGCATTTGATTGAATCAACTGACGCTTTCCCCTTGCTTTCTCTTATTAACGAGTCAAGACCTTACCTAAAAGAATGGCTCCCATGGGTAGATAGCATGCAAAGTATTGCTGACTACGATGAACTCATCCCTGAATGGAGAGCTCAATATTATAATAACCAAGGATTCCAGGCCATCATTCGGTACTACGGAGAAATCGCCGGGATGATTGGTTTTCACGGAATTAATTGGGGAAACAAAAGTACAAGTCTTGGCTATTGGATTGGACATGATTTTCAAGGAAAAGGTATTATGACRAGAGCCGTACACGGATGCCTGAATTATGCATTTAATACGTTAAACCTTCATCGAGTCGAAATACGCTGCGGCGTTAATAACGAAAAAAGTAAAGCCATCCCTGCGCGTCTAGGTTTTACAGAAGAAGGCATTTGCAGAGAAGGTGAATACCTATATGATCACTACCATGACCTTGTGATTTATGGCATGTTAAAACACGAGTGGAAGCAAGTTCCTTATGCTCCTTGGCTTCTTTCTTAAAAAGCAGGATCATTTGGACAAGCTATCGTTTGAACTGACTATATTGGAAAAATTAAAAAGAGGTTGAAGACATAACGAAATGAATCCAGCCTAAAGACGAACAAATGAGATACATGAACTGAACCGCTTRTGACACCGCAGCTATTTCCGTGCAAGGCTTCGCTTTCCGCGGGCAGCCGCTGAGCCTCCTCGTCGCTTGCGCTTCTGCGGGGTCTCACCTGTTCCGCTTTTCCCGCAGGAGTCTTCACCTTGCCCTCCAATCACCTGCTAGAAGGAACAAGACAGATGAAACTATATTCACCATAACAAAAAAAACGAACGGTTGATCACATGC
>NZ_JBFULJ010000169.1:0-6343 GCF_056400385.1 Priestia sp. P5_B4 | reverse complement strand
TAACTTCTTTAAATCCTTAGACAACTACTAAATCACTTTTAGTTTACTAAAAAATTGTAAAACATTTAGAAATCAATTATAGTAATGAGCATTAATACATAAGCACATTATTATCTATTAACTGAAAGGGAGTAGGAGGTATTCATTAATGAGCACAAAATCTATAGATAGTATTGAAAAGGCAGCCCAAATCTTAAAATTATTGGGAGATAAAACAAGGCTTTCGATGGTTAAATTAATAGAGAACAATGAATGCTGTGTTTGTGAGTTCGTAGATATCTATCAAGCTAGCCAACCTTCAATTAGTCAGCATTTACGAAAATTAAGAGATGCTGAACTTGTGAAGGAAAGAAGAAAAGGGCAATGGGTTTTTTATTCTCTTAATAAAGAAAGCCAGTACTATGAGTTTGTTCTGGGCATACTTGAATCTGTACCAAGTCAGGACGAACGTTTAAAAGAGCTGGAAAAACAAGGACTGCGTATTAGTTGTTGTGAATAATTGGAGGTTTAAAAAGTGGCATCAGTTGTACTAGCATCATTGATTTTTTTAGTAACATTAATTTTTGTCATTTGGCAGCCGAAAAATTTATCAATCGGCTGGTCGGCTTGCGGGGGGGCTATGATTGCTTTACTGGCAGGCGTTGTTGATTTTCAAGACGTTCTTGAGGTAACCAGCATTGTGTGGAATGCGACTCTTACGTTTATTGCTATTATTATTATTTCTTTAATTTTAGATGAAATTGGTTTCTTTGAATGGGCAGCGCTTCATATGGCTAGAGCTGCAGGAGGGAACGGCGTGCGTATGTTTGTGTACGTGTCTCTTCTTGGAGCCGTTGTAGCAGCGCTATTTGCTAATGACGGAGCAGCGTTGATTTTAACACCCATTGTACTAGCCATGGTTCGGGCATTAAAGTTCGACGATAAAATGGTTTTTCCGTTTATTATCGCAAGTGGATTTATTGCAGATACAACGTCGCTGCCCCTTGTTGTTAGTAATTTAGTAAATATCGTATCAGCCGACTTCTTCGGTATTAGCTTTTCTGAATTTGCATCACGCATGATTGTTCCAGATTTGGTTTCTCTGTTTGCAAGTATTATGGTCTTATATCTGTATTTCCGCAAAAGAATTCCTAAGAAATACAATGTAGCAGATTTGCAGAAGCCAGTGGATGCCATCAAAGATGAAAAGATGTTTCGGTTATCTGGAATTGTCTTAGTTTTGTTAGTGCTAGGCTATTTAATTGGAGAATTCTTTAGCGTCCCTGTTTCGATTATTGCAGGTATTATTGCTATTCTGTTTTTGATGATGGCTAAAAAAAGCCGAGCGGTTCATACAAAAAAAGTGTTACGGGGAGCTCCATGGGCGATTGTCTTTTTCTCTATCGGCATGTATGTTGTTGTATACGGCTTGCGTAATGCTGGTTTAACAGAAATTCTGGCTCATGTGATCCAAGCAACGGCTAGTCATGGACTGTTTGCAGCAACAATTGGTATGGGATTCACTGCGGCTATTCTTTCATCGATTATGAACAATATGCCAACCGTTATGATTGATGCACTAGCAATCGATGCAACACACGCGGCTGGAACAATCAAGGAAGCGTTGATTTATGCAAACGTTATTGGATCGGATTTAGGTCCGAAAATTACCCCGATTGGTTCTTTAGCGACACTTTTATGGCTTCATGTTCTTTCAACAAAAGGCGTGAAAATTTCATGGGGAACGTATCTTAAAACGGGTATTATCTTAACGATTCCGACATTGTTTATTACGCTTGTTGGTTTGTATGTTTGGTTATTGATTATTTCATAACACGTCCAGATTTGTTTTAGTCGATATAAYAATGGCTGTTGCCAGAAAAATTCAGATATGTATCAAAGCTGTAGAAAATGATCTACAGCTTTTTTATTGAAAAGCTATAACGGACAGCGACACGTTTTTAAAATGAGATAGGTATCTCTCATCTAAACTACTTTTCTCCTCATTCATACTCCAACAGCTCTTTCTATGATAAAATAATAAAACTGACTAAGTTTCACATGGAAATTTGAAATGTAAGGTGATTAAATACATGAAGTTAATTATTGCAGAAAAGCCGGATCAAGGATCGACTCTAGCTTCACAGTTTCAGCCGGAGCGTCACGACGGCTATTTAGAGATTCCACCGAATGAAGTGTTTACAGACGGAGCGTATGTGACGTGGGCAGTGGGGCATTTATGTCAGCTTGTGAGTCCGGAAGATTATAAACCGGAGTGGAAAAAGTGGTCAATTGACACGCTGCCGATGATTCCAGACCGCTTTCAATATGAAGTGACGCGCTCAAAAGCTAAGCAGTTTCAAGTGGTAAAAAAACTGCTTAAAAAGCCGACGGTCACAGAAATTATTCATGCGGGAGATGCGGGGCGTGAAGGAGAATTGATTGTTCGTAATATCATTCAGCTTTCAGGTGTGCATAAGCCGATGAAGCGATTGTGGATTTCTTCTTTAACGCCAAAGGCCATTTATGATGGGTTTCAACAGTTAAAAGACGAAAGCGATACGCGTAACCTTTATTATGAAGCATATACAAGAGCATGTGCGGATTGGGTCGTTGGGATGAATGCTTCACGGGTGTATAGCATTTTGTTAAAAAAGCATGGTATGTCAGATGTTTTTTCGGCAGGGCGCGTGCAGACGCCAACTCTTGCTTTGATCGTRAAGCGTGAAAAAGAAATTGATAACTTTAAATCAGAGCCTTTTTGGGAAGTGCTTGCTAAGTTTGATATTGAAGGAAAGAAGTATGAAGGCAAATGGCATCAAGACGGAGAATCGCGTCTTAAAGAAAAAGAAATGGCCTATAAAATTGCTCAGTTTTGCGAAGGAAAAGACGCGGAAGTTCATGAACTCGTAACGGAGCGAAAAGAGTTCCAGCCGCCTTTATTATTTAACCTATCATCACTTCAAGCAACCGCCAATAAAGCGTTTAAGTTTTCTCCTAAAAAGACGCTTGATGTGCTGCAAGGGCTGTATCAGAAAGGAATTGTTTCTTATCCAAGATCAGACTCAAACTATGTAACAGAAGGAGAAGCGGAAACGTTTCCTGAGATTTTAGAAAAACTGAGTGCTTTTTCTGAATACGAACATTTATTTCCGCTTCCTTACTCTTCAGTCCTGGGAAATAAACGCTATGTAAATGCAAAAAAAGTGAGCGATCACTATGCGATTATTCCAACGGAACAAGTGAAGGACCCCAGCAAACTGTCAGGAGACGAACAGAAAATTTACGACCTAGTCGTAAGACGTCTAATTGCGGCACACTATGAAAAAGCGATTTTCGACTATACAACGATTACGACACTCGTGGAAAAGCGAGCAGCTTTTATTTCAAAAGGAAAGCAGCAAATTCAAGAAGGCTGGCGCAAAGTAATTTTTCAAAACGAGAAAGACGACGACGTTATTCTTCCGAATGTCCAAGAAGGGGAAGAAGGAAAAGTTGTTAAAGTAGACGTAAAAGAAGGTAAAACACAGCCTCCAAAACGCTACACGGAAGGTCAGTTGATTACGCTGATGAAGACAGCGGGTAAGCATTTGGATAATGATGAGCTGGAGAAAATTTTAGCAAAGTCAGAAGGGTTAGGGACTGAAGCTACGCGTGCGGGAATCATTACAATGCTTAAAGACCGTAAATATATTGATGTGAAAAAAAACCAAGTGTTTGCGACTGATAAAGGAAAGGTATTGATTGACGCGATTGGCGATAAAATTTTAGCTTCACCAGAAATGACGGCTAAGTGGGAGCAGCGTTTAGCTGAAATTGGAGAAGGAGCAGCATCGGCCGCTGCTTTTATGGAACAAACAAAAAAGCTGTCAGCTAAAATTATCGAAGACGCTGTCGAAGCAGAAAGTAAGTGGAACTTCAGCGGATACGACACTGAATCCATTCAGCGAAAAGGAAAAGGTAAAAGCTTCTCTTCTAAATCGTTTGGTTCGTGTAAGCTTTGCGACGGAAAAGTAGTCGATAAAGGTTCATTTTACGGATGCTCAAACTATGCAAAAACCAAATGCACGTTTACCGTATCGAAAAAGATTTTAGGTAAAACAGTCACCCAAGCTAATTTAAAAAAACTGTTAAGTGAAGGACAGACAGATTTGATTGAAGGCTTTAAAAAAGGCGATAAAACCTTTAATGCCAAGTTAGAATGGAAAGAAAATAAAGTGCAGTTTTTATTTGAAAAATAGAGGGATAAAAAGCGTTTGCTAAAGAGCAGGCGCTTTTTACATGCGAAGAAACAGGATTTCTCCAGCTTTTCTAGAAGTTCTTACATAGCTTATTTATCTAAAGGATGAGATTGATGAAACGAATGAGTAAAGGGATGATTCCGTTTTGGGATTATATTGGCATTGAAGAAACGCTGCTTGAAAAAGGATATGCGGAGTTGAAAATCACGATTCAGCCGCAGCTTCTGCAAGGAAGAGGAACGGTTCATGGAGGCGTTATTGCTACGCTTATCGACGCGGCGGTTGGTTCAGCTGTGCGGTCTTCTCTTTCTGAGGAGGAAAGTGCCAGTACAGTTGAATTAAAAGTAAATTACACAAGGCCGGGTATAGGTGATTATTTAGTTGCTAAATCCACACTGTCTCATCGCGGCAAAACGCTTGCTGTTGGAGAAGTGAAAATTGAAGACAGCAGCGGCAAGCTTGTTGCGCTTGGCAGTGCAACATATATGATTTTTTCAGCAGAAAAAGCTTAGGATTTTAAGCTTTTTCTGCTGAATGCAGCTGCTGGCTAATGAATGAAATAATTGTTTCATAGTAAGCTTTGGGATGAGGAGCAAATTCACTTTTGTGTGCTGTACGGTGAATGGGCTCTTTTTTATTTGTTATCCCTTCAATGATCAGTTCTGTTTGATTTCCAAGCCACAGTTCGCAAAAGTGAGAAAACGGCGCTTTTACAAGCCCTGATACTTCTTCTTGCTGCAACGTAAAAGCAGTGAGCGGATGAGAGCTGTAATATAAAAATATGTGTGCGAATTCTTTGTCAATATAGTGCGGCTGAGATACTTCATATTTAAATACATCTAAAGGAAGCAATTCATCAAATGAAATGTTGACGCCGAGCTCTTCGTGAATTTCTCTTACACCGTCCACAGCGGTTTCTGTATGAAGCAAATGTCCGGCAGCTGTAATATCGAGCGCACCCGGATAATCTTGTTTTTGTTCGCTGCGAATTTGAAAATAAATATAGTCTATATCATTTTCACGGCTGACAAACCAGCAGTGAAACGCTTMGTGCCAATAGCCTTTTTCGTGCACTTTTTTGCGAGACGCTGTTCCTATGCGCTCCTGTTGATCGTTAAATACCATTAACATTTCATCGTTCATGATAAGTTCCCCATTTCTTTCCGACTTCTTTCTACTCTAACCCGTCGTGAAGTTGATGTAAATAATGGAAGGTGAAAAAACGTGTTCATACATAAAAATAAGTACAAGATAAAGGATACATCAATTTTAGTAAAGAAGGTGCATGCGTTGAATCATTGGATGGAAGTAGTACTTCGTTCAGTGCTGATTTTACTTGGCTTGTTTTTTATTACAAAGCTGTTGGGGAAAAAACAGTTATCCAAACTTTCTTTTTTTGAATATATCGTTGGCATTACAATTGGAGATATTGCAGGAACAATTTCAATGGATGTAGATTTACAGGCAAGTCACGGGGGAGTCGCGATTTTAGTGTGGGCATCCTTTCTTATTTTTGTATCAAACGTATCGTTAAAAAGTATAAGCTTTCGAAAAGCGGTGGAAGGGACGACAACGATCCTCATTAAAGAAGGAAAAATTCTTGAGGGAAATGTAAAAAAAGAAAAATATACAGTAGATGAGCTCATGGAGCAGCTTCGGAAAAAAGACATCTTTTACGTGGAAGACGTAGCTTTTGCTATGCTCGAAACCAACGGGGAATTAAGCGTGCTGTTAAAAAAAGAAAAGCAAAACGTTACGAGAGAAGATTTATTAATAAAAGGAGAGGCGACACGATTACCTCAAACGATTATCATGGACGGAAATATAATGAAAGAAGCGGTTCATGAGCTAGGATATAGCGTAGCGTGGGTTAAAGAACAGCTCAAAAAGAAAGATGCTGCAGTCGATAAGGTATTTTTAGGCCAAGCAGACTCAGCAGGTCATCTGTATCTTGATTATTATGAAGACTAAGGCTGAGAGAAAAGTATTTTAGCCCAAGTGAAAAACGAACCATTAATCAACATGTCTGATTAGTGGTTCGTTTTTTTGTGATTGTGAACATAGTATTATCTGTTTCGTTCCTTCTAGCAGTTGATTGGAGGGCAAGCCGAAGACTCCTGCGG
>NZ_JBFULJ010000168.1:0-6401 GCF_056400385.1 Priestia sp. P5_B4 | reverse complement strand
TCTTCCACCAGTACGTCACCTGTTACAAGAGTACTATTCCACCCTCTTAATAGATTTCTAACCGGTGGCGAAATGCTGCTGATTTTATCTTCCGAAAACTCTATCAGCCTGCCTCCTATATGCAGTGTGCAGGTTCCACACAGCCTTCCCATTCGATAAACTGCTACATTAGCGGTTCCCCCGCCAATATCTATATTGGCAATAGTTTTGCTCACTTTTTTAGAATATTGATAAGCTCCTGATCCTTTTGCTGCAATAATTCCCTCTAAATCAGGACCCGCAGTTGCAACTAAAAACTCCCCCGCATGATTTGATAGATGGTGAATCATTTCTTCGGCATTTTGCTTAGTTGCTGTTTCACCTGTAATAATCACGGCACCTGTTTTAATATCTCCAGAACCAACGTTTGCTTTATCATACTCATTTCTAACAAGCTTCTCTATTGCTTCAATATCGATTATTGTTGATGTGAGAAGTGGTGTCCGATAAATCGGGCTGCGATGAATAATTTTTTTATCAATAATCTCRATACGCGGCAAGTGTGTTCCTCCTGCCATATTCATCAGAGAAAATTGGCTTAACACAATTTTGGTTGTGCTTGTTCCTATATCAATTCCTGCGCTGATAATCTCCTCTTTTAGCGGTTCGTATCGTTTCATATCCCTCCACCTCATCAACCTTCAATCAGCAAAAGGTTTTAGTCATTACTGATTGCTAATTAGTCGTGTTTTAGTCAAATAAAAAAGGCACCTCATACGAACTATCTCCTGAAAGATAGCTGTATAAGGCGCCTTTGCCCGTGATTTTTTTGTATATTTAGAATATAACTGATTTTTTACAAAATGTAAAGGTTTTCATTAAAAAATAATATATTTCGATTTCCAGTTATCAGTATACTGTTTCATCTCTTGTAAAGACTGACACTGTACCAAAGCTCGAACCTCTTCAAGCCCTTCTTTGTTGCGGGAAGAAGTAACAACAATAGGCCCATTTACAACTACTTGCCTTGCTTTTTTAATAGCTAAGCTCACATCAGCATCTTCCGCATCACTTTTTGTAATGACCCCAATAGCTAACTTATTGATGCCTGTACTAAAATTGGGTGGAAAGACTGTCTTTTTCTTTGTGGCGTCCTGCAAGTATAATACATGTGTAACTTCAAGAGCGGTTGCCATAATATTTTTATAAAAAAAAGGATTTTCAACATATTCTCCAGGTGTATCAACGATCCAATCATAATAGATTAATGCTTGGGTTTTAACTGCTTCGACCGGCTTTCCAAGCAGAGCATTTGTTAATGTCGATTTGCCTGCACCAATTGAACCAATGAGCATGGCTCTGTTTTTTTTATGCATAACTCTCCCCTCCCTACTATACAATTAAGATTTTGTAATAATTGAAGGTGTGTAACCTAATGTTTCGGAGAGAAAACGATTGATTTCTCTCATTGCCATGTCTACTTCTGAAACGCTCCCCACAATAACAAGACTTCCTGTAAAACGATCTAAAAAACCTAATTGAACATGTGCAGCTTTTGTAGCCAAATCACCTGCAATGATAACCGTCTCACTTGGAGTTAATGTTAGAATGCCTAGAGCTCCTTCTTGCTGTATACCCAATTTTTCAAACATCTCCGGATCTGGATTTGCAATTAAATGGCTTAATGTAATTTGTTTTCCCGGCACAAACTCTTGAATGAAACGCTTTTTTTCTTCACTCATAAAAAATTACCTCTCCCTTATCGTACAAATTCTATACAATGCTTACATCACTTGTGTCTTACTGGTTTTTTCTTCTACCTTTTCATTTTCTTCAGCTGCTGAACTTAAGTACTCGTCTTTTCCAATAATGCCTGCTTCGCGATCCTTCTTTTCTAGCTCCAAGGCTTTTGGAACAGATAGCCAATATGCTAAACCAATGCCTATTACACCTGCAGAGAACTTCCCGATAATAACTGGAAGAATTAATGTCGGCTGGAAATTGGCTGTAAAAGACAAATGATCTCCTAATAAGAATGCCGAGCAAACCGCAAACGAAATATTAATAACTTTGTCTTTTGGAGGCATACTGCGAATAAGCTTAAACATCGCTAAAATATTAGCAATTGTAGCTAAAATACCTGCACTTCCTTCTTTACTTAGTCCGAGTTTTTTCCCTACAGCTTCAAGCGGCTTTCCTGCATATTTTTGAAGCAAATAAACCATTGGAAATGCACCAGCAAGCATGATGCCAATATAACCTGCTGTTTCTAGCGCACGGAATTGATCCGCTTTATCAGCCATGATCGGATGAAATCCCCAGCTTCCAAATAAATGAGAGAATAGGCCCGTAAAAATTTCAACAATGGAGAAAACAAGAACTAGCTTAATTCCGGCATCCATAATACGCCCAAACCACATAAATCCTTTAATCATTAAATCTGGCAAGAAATATAGTCCTACCGCTAATAGCACAACAAATAATAAAAGTGGAGATAAGTTCAAAATAATTTTCAAATAACTTATCGTAAATTCGTATGTTGAATCACTTGTAGTTGAAATAATTTTACGCACATCAGAGTTGGTTACCATAATTAAAACACTTGAAATAAAAGCCCCAATTGGGATCGTTAACACACCTGACATGACGCCGAGCGCCATATATTTGTGGTCGCGTTTATCAAGCATGGCCAGTCCTACTGGAATTGAGAATACAATGGTTGCTCCGGCCATAAATCCTACTATCATGGCCATGACCCATCCTTCATACGACTCTTTTAATACGTGTGCTAATTGATATCCTCCCATATCCGTTGCTAAGATAGAGGTTGCAGCGATAGCAGGATCTGCCCCAATAGCTGAAAAAAAAGGACCGCATACCGTACTAATAAACCACGAAAGATATGGAGTTGCAGCCATGATACCAGCTGCTGGTATAAAAATGTACCCAATAGAATGCAAGCCCTCCATAAATTGCTTTCCTAACCCTTCATCACTGTTTCTAATCGCAGCAATAGCCCCACACACTGCACAAGTCATGATAATATAAATCACGATTTTCCCAATGATAACCACACCCAATTCCCCCTATATGATGATTTTTATTTAAATAGATAATAGTTTAACTATTTCTATCTATTTAAAGCGTATGAAGTAACCTGTTAAGAGCTTTGCTACTAGAGAAAGTTTAAAATTGTTCCCTTAAAAAAGACAAAAAGGTGCCAGGTGGTTTTTTATCACTTAAAACCACTAAGCACCTTTGCTCAAACTATTTACTTGTACAGTGAGGTTAAGTTCCATATTTCTCAATGATGTGTTTTGCTAACTTCTCTAGTGTAACCTGCTTTTTCATGCTAATCGTCCGCATTTTTTTGAAAGCACGATCTTCTGTTAAATTATATTTGTCCATTAAAATTCCTTTTGCTTTTTCAACAATTTTTCGTTTCTTCAGTTCATCATTCATTTCCTGAACTTTTTTCTCATACATTTTTGCATTTTCTGCTTGCTGTAGAGCAATTTCAACTGCTGGAATTAAATTTGATTCAGCTATCGGTTTTACTAAATAGCCTACTATATTCGCTTTTTTTGCTTTATCAATAAACTCCCTCTGGCTGTATGCTGTCAACAGCAGAATAGGAATATTATATTTATTTGAAATAATTTCACTTGCTTTTAGTCCATTTAACTTAGGCATTTTTATATCCATAATAATCAGATCTGGCTTTAGTGCAAAAGCTAATTCAACCGCTTTTTCTCCATCTCCAGCTTCTCCTACTATTTCATAACCATTATCAGAGAGCATCATTGATAAATCTAGTCGTACAATTGACTCATCTTCAACAATCATAATTCGTTTAGTCACGGTGTCCGCCTCTTTCTAATGGGAACCTAGCTGATGCCATGGTGCCATTTGCAGTTCTCTCAATCGAAAATTGACCAGATAAATCGTGAGTGACCATCATGGTAACTATATCTAATCCTAAAGATGGTTTGGCTTCTTTTGAGTACCCAACACCATTATCTTTAATTGTAACCTCTATCTCACAGTTATTCTGTTGAAATGAAACGTGAACCTTACCTTCTTCTCGCCCCTTAAACGCATGTTTCATACAGTTTTGAATGAGCTCATTAATAATTAATGCTATGGAGACAGCTTTATCCGACTCTGTAAAAAGCTGAGTGCCCGAATATTCAATTGAAATATTTTTATTTTCATCCGTAGAGCTATACACTAGCATATTACCAATTTTCTCAATCAAACTAAGAATATCTACATTGTCTACACTAGAGTTGGAAAGAATAATCTCGTACACAGAAGCGATACTTAGAATCCGGTTAAGACTCTCGACAAAATGAGCCTTGCTTTCTTCAGGGAGGCCCCTTCTCATCTGAAGCCTTAATAAACTCGCAATAGTCTGTAAATTATTTTTGACGCGATGATGAATTTCTTGAATCATGACTGATTTGACAACAAGTTCTCTTTCTCGCTCTCTAAGTTCAGTCATATCTCGAAATGTAATAAAAGCGCCATTCGTTGGATTTTCTTGTTTTAAACTAACTTTTTTGACTTGAAACACCTTATTTACAATGGTCACTTCGTGCATAAACAACTGTTCTGGATGATAAAATAACTCTTCTAAACAAGGAAAATATTCGATGATTTGATTGCCTGTCTTACATTCTGAGGAACAGACTTCAGAAACCAAATTAAAAGCAGCAGAATTAAAATATAGAATGTTTAAATTAGGATCAATAAAGAAAAGTGCCTCTCCAATAAACTCTGGAATAAGCGAAGCATTTTCTGTCATCTCCATTAAAATTTCGCTTAACGTATCATTTGCATTTGATAACGTTTTCATTTTTTCTTGACGTTCAACTACTTCACTGATATCTTTCTCCATAATCAATGTAGCAATTACACGATTATTAAATCCTTTAATAGGAACCACACTTTGTTCTACCGTTTTTCCTTCTTGTGTTAAGGCACGATTTAAAGACATGGGTTTTCCATTTCGCAGCGTGTAAAATACTGCTGGTTCAAACGCTTCGTACACAAATTTCCCTGCGACTGGACGTTCATAAACTGACGGTGCAGTTTCTGGTGCAGATTCTGCCACTACAACTGCATGCTGTCCTTCTTTTGTTAAACAATCGATAAACACATTTGCTCGGTTTAAATCAGCAATAAGTGGCAAATTTTTAGCAACTTCATCAATCTTTTGAATATCGACTTCTGCTAGATTTGTATGAAGCCTGCATAAAGAATTTAAGGATAAGGTATGAGTCATATGTAAACTCCTAGCTGCTTTTAAACATTTAAGCATTAAAATATTAGAATATAATAAGTATTATATTTTTCTGAACTTTCTTTGTCAATGATCCATTTTGATGCAAAAATATTTACTTTACGAAGGAAATCTTATTTCTTCTATGTCTTATCCCCCCTTTTTCTAAAGGTAAAAGTGGGCGATCGTGGTCTATCTCCCAGTTGAATTCGCATAGATATAGTCCCTGGGCTTTAAAGCTTTTTACGTAAAAATTAGTATTCTGTTACTTTGTTAGTAATAGCTTATATAGTGAGTTTTGGATTTTAAAAAAAGATAAAATCAACTACGGAGCTGCTTAATAAAAAGAAATACTTAATAATATCAAGTAGCAAAGGGGCGTTTTAATACGATGTCAGTGTCCATAGGAATATGGATTGCTATGTTTGTTGCCATATTTGGGGGCACACTCCGGATATAGGTTAGATAAGAAAAGGAAAAAAGCAGAGAAAAAAAAGAGATCATACAGTACGATAACAAACTGTATGATCTCTTTTTTTAGCCTTTTTTACATCTATTTAGACGAATAAGGTTTTATTTTTACACGCGGGTAGGCACTTTGCAAAGCTACATCATAGTTTAACTCTTACCTCCGTACCGTCAGTAGCTTTGACATCTACTAGTATCATTCCCTTATGTTTCTTCAGTTCCTTAACAATAGGCTTTAGCATGCTTTTATCTATTATCGGAAAAGTGAAATTCAGCCCTTTTCTTTTAAAATGTTCTTTTGTCCATTTATCCGCATGCTTCTGTATAAATTTTGAAAAAGCAACGCTAATAGCAATGTTTAAAAGAGCATATGGAACTGGAATGCTAAATCGAACATCTTTTGTTTTCACTTTTACATGAATCATAAGCAAACCATTATTCAATGATGACTGAAACGGTATCTCCGTTCGCCGATTTAATATCAACAATTTGGCCATCTAACTCGTTTTCGATTGCTTCAACAATCAGGTTTATATCTATATCTTTTACATATTTTTCTGATTGAGGAATACTTGCTGCGATGCTGTGTCCCGCCATTAATACCAGCTTGACAAGCTTGATCGGCAAATTAACCTTTACATTATCGTTTTCAGTTGACACAACTCGAATT
>NZ_JBFULJ010000167.1:0-6405 GCF_056400385.1 Priestia sp. P5_B4 | reverse complement strand
GCCCTGTAGAATATACTCCTTATTTACATGTAACTCAAGTTCACATACTTTTTTAAAGCTGCTTTTCATATGAGCGTACTATTTTTGATTCATGGTATATTTTGCTATAGTAAAAAAGAAGATATAAAAAAGGAGATGGACGTTAGACATGGCAGAAAAAGTACAGATTGGAAAATCCGAATTATATGTTAATCCTATTGGACTTGGAACAAACGCTGTAGGAGGACATAACTTATATCCTAACCTAAACGAAGAAGTCGGCAAAGACCTTGTTCATAAGGCGCTAGATAATGGCATAAACCTCCTTGATACAGCGTTCATTTATGGTCCAAAACGTTCTGAAGAACTAATTGGCGAAGTGCTAAAAGAACGTGGAAATCGTGAAGAAGCGGTTATCGCCACAAAAGGAGCACATAAAATTGTTGGAGATGAGGTACTGCTAGACAACTCTCCTGCGTTTTTAAAACAGTCAGTTGAAGATAGCTTAAAACGCCTTCAAACAGATTATATCGATTTGTATTATATTCATTTCCCAGACAAAAACACACCAAAAGACGAAGCGGTTGGTGCGTTAAAAGAATTAAAAGATGAAGGTAAGATCCGCTCTATTGGCGTATCAAACTTCTCGTTAGATCAGTTAAAAGAAGCAAATAAAGATGGTTATGTAGACGTGGTGCAAGGCCAATATAACTTAATTCAGCGAGAAGCAGAAAACGATATTTTACCTTATACGGCTGCAAACCGCATTTCATTCATTCCGTACTTCCCGCTAGCTGCTGGTTTACTTGCTGGGAAATACGATAAAAACACAAAGTTTAATGACCTGCGCGAAGATATGCCTCATTTTATCGGGGAAGCATTTCAGCAAAACCTAGAAAAAGTAGAGCGTCTTCGTCAAATCTCTAGCGCAAAAGGCGTAGAAGTAGCTCATCTTGTTCTGGCTTGGTACTTAACGCGTGATTCAATTGATGTGTTAATTCCAGGGGCAAAACGCGCTGAACAAGTACTTGATAACTTAAAAACATTAGATGTTCAGCTCACTTCTTCCGAAATTAAAGACATTGATCATATTTTTAAATAATATAAAAAGAGCTTTGCCATAGGTAAAGCTCTTTTTTCTATACAATTCCGCTGGCTAATAGAACAAAAGCCGTAAAGAAGAATCCCATCTGTACAAAGCTTGTTACGTATTCTTTTGTTTCCTGTTTATATTTCCATTCATCTATACTTTTCAGCAAAATATTCACGACTAAGAATAGGAAAGATACGATATAAGGCTCTACAACCATAAAAATCATATCCAATATGAGAAAAAGAACAAAAGCTACCATTACATATTTGTCCCAACGTTCTAAAGCTAGACTTTCATACTCATATTTGCCCCAAAATTTGCTGCGAGGTCTATCAAGCACTTTTCTTAAAATAAAATCTACTACGACTGCTGCTACTAGCGTGATTAATATATACATCGTCATCTCTCCTTCCTTTTTATGGTATCATTTCAGCTCGTTTCTGTTAAGGTCTCAGCTACAAAGTGCTTAAACTGCTTTATTTCTTCTGTTTCGCCTTTTGTTACGATATACGTGTGTGAAGAAGGCTGAATAATTTTTTGCTGTGAAATTACGCTTAACGTTTGATTTTCAACTTCCTTTTTCACCATAGAAAATGGCAAATAAGATACGCCTAAACCTTCTTCAATAAAACGCTTTGTAATTTCTACTTGCGTCACAGGAAGCAGCTGAATGTGAGGATAACAAGCCTTGAGTTGAAGGAGTAAATCTTCCCAATAAACAGGATGATTATTCGTAAGCAGCCGGTAGGAAGATAACAGCTCCTGTTCCGTACGTGCTCCTACAGAAAACGGGGCGACTAAGACTGCTTTTTCTTTATGAATTAACTCATAAAAAACGTCTGCCTGACCCGGAAGCATCCTTGTTAATCCAACATCTGATTTTCTGTCGCTGATGTCTTTTCCCACTTGAAACGAATTTGTGATATTAACCGTGACTTCAATATGGGGATATCTCTCTACAAATTGTTTGATTAGACTCGGCAAAACTGATGCTGCTATTTGAGGAGCAGCGGATATAGTCAACTTTCGGTTATATCCTTGCTTCCATAGCTTAAAATCCCCTACTCCTTCCTCATATGCTCTCACCATTTTTTGAGCATGAGCCAAAAAAAAGCGTCCTGCCTCAGTCAGCGCGATATATTTACCTTTTTTTTCAAAAAGCTCATCTCCTAATTCTTGCTGCAGTCGCTGAATATGCTTTGATACAGCAGGCTGCGTTAAAAATAAATCTTCAGACGCTTGTCTGAAATTTTCATAAGAAGCCGCTACGATGAATGTTTTTAGCCATTTGATCTCCATTTTCTTCTCTCCATCTCTTTCTATTCATAACAAACTGGAATCAATACTGCTTATTTTTGTTTATTTTCTTTTCTATCAAACTTCTATACGATATATGTATCTCAATATTACCAAATAAAGGAGCTGTAAAAATGAAAAATAACGTTAAAGAAAAATTTAATGCTCATGCTTCTCAGTATGATGAGCAGCGCCGCAAACTCATTCCTTGTTTTTTGGATTTTTATTCTATTCCCGTTTCGCTTCTTCACTTTTCAAAAAAGCCGCTTCGCATACTTGATATCGGAGCAGGTACAGGCTTGTTTTCTTCTTTTGTTAAAGAAAAGTACCCAGATGCGCATTTCACGTTGATTGACGTCTCAGATCAAATGCTTGAAAAAGCAAGGGAACGCTTTAAAAATGAACAGCATATAGAATTTATCGTATCAGATATAACAAGCTACAAATTTGAGCACTCATTTGACATTGTGATTTCTTCACTTGCTATCCATCATTTAGAAGACAAACAAAAACAAAAGCTGTATGAACAAATTTATGATTTGCTGCATACAGGAGGAATATTTATTAATGCCGATCAAGTATTAGGCCATTCTTCTATTATTGAAGAGTTATATAAAAAAGATTGGAGCGAACGAATTGCCGCAAGCGGATTAACTCATGAGCAAATTGAGGCTGCTCATGAACGTACGAAGTTAGATAAAATGGCAACCCTACATGATCAGTTAAATTGGTTAACAGCAAGCGGGTTCAGCGCAGTGGATTGCATTTATAAATTTTTTAATTTTGTTGTAATGTATGCTCAAAAATAACGGTTTAAAAACTACTTGTCTCTTTGCAAGTAGTTTTTTTACTCTCTCCCTCCCTATATTCGAATAAGAATATTTATCTATTTCCACAAAACTACGCATACTTCTTTTCCAGTTTCGTATATCTAATAATAGCTTCGTTCTCCTTAACTTTTGAATTTTTTGTACATAAAACCCATATAAAGTATTTTTATACTATTTTATGTCTTTTTATGGTATAAAAAATACAACTATGTTACAATATGATTACAAAACAATCTGTATAACGCTTTCATTTCTTTACACGAAAATGAAGAACTGGAAAGGGTGTGATGCTTATTTAAATATAAATCCGCTAGATTAGTAAACTTATATTCCTAAAATTGTACAAAGCAGCAAGAAAAACTTAGTTATTCTTATTATTATAAATTCCCGCTAGTAAAGTCTTTCTACTTAATGATTTCCTTATTAAGCCCATACATACAGGTATAGAAAATGCAGCTATTCGTCTTTTATTTTATTAGTGAAGAATTTATAGCACCGCCCGAAGCATACGTTTTTCATTAATGCAGCCTAAGGAGGCGCAGCACATGGCAAATAGAATATCAAGAACAACTATCGTACTCATAGCGGCTATTTTAGCTCTAGCCTGCTTGTTTGTAGGAGTTCCAAAAACAGAAGCTGCTTCAACACCATCTCATTTAATTATCATTAACAAAGCGACAAACAAACTCGCTTATTATCAAAATGGTTCACTTGTCCGAACGTTTTCAGTAGCAACAGGACGCACGCAGTCTCTTACACCAGAAGGCCATTTCAAAGTAGTAAATAAAATTGTCAATCGCCCTTATTACTCAGGGAACATTCCTGGTGGAGATCCTAGAAACCCTCTTGGCAATCGCTGGCTAGGTCTAAATGCGAGAGGTACATACGGCACGACGTATGCTATTCACGGAAATAACAATCCTGCTTCCATCGGCAAATATGTAAGCAGCGGATGTGTTCGTATGTACGATGAAGAAGTCGCATGGTTATTTAGTAAAGTGACCGTCGGTACACCGGTTGTGATTACAACTTCTTCTAAATCATTTAACGACATTGCAGCTGCAAACGGGTACAACGTTTCTGGAAACTCAGGTTCTACTCCAGCTCCTTCTACAGGAACTGTTTTAAAGAAAGGCAGCAAAGGAAATGCAGTTAAAGAACTTCAGCAGAAACTAACTTCACTTGGCTATAATACAAAAGGTACGGACGGTGTGTTCGGTGCCAATACAGATTCAGCTGTTCGTAAGTTCCAAAAAGACCACGGTTTAACGGCTGACGGCATTGTTGGCCCATCAACATATAAAGCTTTAGGAAGTTCAGGAGCGAACCCGACGACACCAACAAACCCGACAAATCCAAAGCCAACAAATCCACCAGCAGATACAACAATTAACACAAAACAAACGCTGAAAAAAGGAAGCAAAGGCAGCAATGTTCAAGCTCTTCAAAAGAAATTAACAGCGATTGGCTATAATACAAAAGGTACGGACGGTATCTTCGGTGCCAATACAGAAGCTGCTGTACGTAATTTTCAAAAAGACAATAAGCTAGCAGTGGACGGCATTGCCGGACCTAATACTTTAACTGCTATTTCCAAACGCTAATAGAGCCTGATTTCAGGCTCTGTTTTTTTATTGATAACCCGCTTTTTTTACATCGCGCCTTGACCACTTAATGAACCAGTACGCCGTCTTTCTTTTCTACGACATACTTAATTAGCTGATAAACCGTTCTCATAAGATTTTGCTGCTGATAGATATCATTTTTGGCAGGAATTACGTTCTCTATCAGTCTGCTATATTTGTAGGCTTGATCGTCTTCTTTTTGTTTATAAAGAGCGAGCCAGTCGTTACGGGATTTTTCACGCAGCTGTTCGTTGAAATAGGAATAAACGACGGTTGCGAACTCACCTGCCAATTCTTGAATAACCTGCTGTCGGTCGGTGACCGAATGATAGGTACTTGACCACCCAGACGGCTGGCTTAGAAAATGCTCGTAGACAGATGAAATAAAAGCGGACGCAATGACTGGCACCGGCCCTTCATGCTCTCCTAAGGAAATGTTCAAACATGTTTCTCTATCCATATAAGGAATGTTCAGCGACTCCATCGCTTCATAAAAAGCCTGAGAGACAGTCAAGTTTAAATAAATAGGATGCAGCTCTTGCTGCTTTTTTCTCTTTTCTGATACTAAAGCTGCCTTTAAGTCTTTATACAGAAGGTGACTCTCTTTGAATTCCTCGTGTACACATTCTAGAATAGTCGTATTCCCTACTGTTAAATAGTAGTGAAGCTGCTTTTTCATAAGAGGTGAAACGTTTTTAAGCGCATAATCTATCATTTTAGCCATGGCATGTTTTTTAGCATAATCCGTACGGCAGCTTGGAGAGGTCAGCAAATCTCCGTGTGTGACACAAACGTTTAGCTTAGCACCGTGACCATGTACGATGAGCTGTTGAAGAAATTGAATATCTAATTCTTTAAGCCCATGATGTACGTATAAAATAGAAGCTGCTTGTTTAAAAGAATCGTGGACGGTGCTCGTATATTCAAAACACGCATGCTCGCAAATCGCTACTCCTTTTTTAAAAGAAAAAGGGCCGCAAACTTCAATTCTACGAAACAATGGATAAATAAGAAGTCCGTTATTTTCTTCTTCTTCATTTGTTAACGGACCAAGAGAAGACAGTTCTTTTGCTGTGAGACGGCAGGATATTGGCCAGTCGTCTTCTCCTATTTCCCATGTTCCTTCCTTGTATTCTTTCAACCGGGATTCAATTGCCAGAAGCATTTGCTCGGTGATTTTCCTGCATTCAAGCCGCTTGTGCCATCCCTCTGCAAAATCTCTTCCTTCTTGATCAACAGCGTCTTTTACTATTTCACTTTCTCGTTTAATTGCATCTACAAATTGTTTGAATGAACTATTTTCATCACTCATTCTTAAAGGAACATCATCATTAAAATAACGGGCTTTGTATGGGATATCTCCCAAAAGAGCGCGCAGATTAAAAGAGGCATCTCCGTGTAATAATTCAAAGACCAAGTCATAATCCGTGCCTCCTTCAGCATACACTTCAGCGCTTCTTAGTAGGATATTCTCCAATTTCCTTTGCACTTCGCTTCGCGTAAAAAAAGAGACGGAAGCTTCATAATGTTGGGAATCCTTAACCTTATACGTAGCAGAATAAGCGCCTTTACTGCCTATTCC
>NZ_JBFULJ010000166.1:0-6416 GCF_056400385.1 Priestia sp. P5_B4 | reverse complement strand
TAAAACGGCAATTCCGGAAGCTCGAAGCGTTGCCGCGGGTGCACTTTCCTGCAGGTTATCTAGCTTTTGTGCTTGCTGGGGATTCCCATCTAGACGAAATCCTGATACGACAGTTCCTCTTCCGGGAGATTCAAGGCTCTTCATCACCTCTTGAAGCGATGTTTTTACATTCTCTCCCCATTTTCTTTCCGTAAATTCTAAGGTTTTTAGCACTTTATTCGCTGGAATCTTATCAACTGGTGTTAACGTTTTCACAAGATCAGCTGCGGACGAATGGTTGGCAATCACGAGGGTGGAAGTATTTCGAAATTCTGGATCTCGATCAAACGCATCCACTAATGTATTAATTCCTTCTTCTTTGGCCAGTTTTTCACCAACCACGACCAAGTTTGTATGAGCATAATACAATCGTCGAGAGATTCTGCCTGAAGCTCGTCTACTTGCTTCGACTATATTGTCTCCTGAAGCTGAATAAATGGTAATAGGAGGGCTTTGAGTACCGCCTCCCCCTCCTTGTATACCAGCCACGTTCCCTGGGTTAATAATTTGGAGCGTTATGTGATATCTTCCATCTTTTGTTTTATCGACGCCCAGAGCTGCCACGATGGCAAGGTCCGTTAACTCTTTTTTACTCCAACAACTGGTGAGCAAGATGGTTACCGTCATCATCAATAAAAGAAAAACTCCTTTACGCTTCATTGTTGTCACCTTCTTCAAAATCGCGATTCACCATACCACGAGATGCAGGGGGGTGCGGGTTTTGATTTGATCCTTCTCGAACCGTGTTAGCAGTAATTAATCGTGGTCTTTGTCTCAGCGTCCACCACGGTAATCTTACGATAGTATCTCCATTATTTACGGGGATGAAGGGAGCAAATGGAGCCATGTAGGGTACCCCAAAGGAACGTAAACTGCATAGATGAACAACCATCATTAGAAGGCACAAAATAATGCCGTAGAAACCAAATGTTGCTGCACCAATCATAAACAAAAAACGAACTAAACGGGCCGAAATCGCCATATCAAAAGATGGTGTGGCAAAACTCGCAATGGCTGTGATGGATACAATAATAACCATTGCTGGTGACACAATACTTGCTTGAACGGCTGCTTGGCCAATTACAAGGGCCCCGACAATGGATACGGCTGAACCAATAGCTTTGGGTAAGCGTATCCCTGCTTCCCGTAAAATTTCAAAAGTTAATTCCATGAGAAGAGCTTCCACAAATGCTGGAAAGGGAACAGCTTCCCTTTGTGCTGCAATGGCTACAATGAGCGTAGTTGGCACCATTTCCTGGTGGAAAGTTGTAACGGCGACATAAGTAGCAGGTGCAATTAAAGAAATCATAAACATAAAAATACGCAAAAGACGAATCGAGGTTGCAATGTCAAAACGCGCATAATAATCTTCAGCCGATTGGAAAAATTGCATGAACAAAGCAGGCGCAATCAGTACAAAAGGGGTCCCATCCACAAATATAGCAATCCGTCCTTCCAACAGGTTCCCGGCTACAACGTCAGGTCTTTCGGTGTTGTACATAGTTGGAAAAGGGGTGAATGTTTGATCCTCTATTAGCTGTTCAATATAACCTGATTCCAAAATGCTATCGATATCAATACGATGTAATCGCTGACGAATTTCTTTAACGACTTTATCATTGGCAATGCCATGTATGTACATAAGCGTCACATCTGTCTTTGTTACACGTCCAACTTTTAAAGACTCCATCCATAAATCGGGGGTCTTAATGATACGGCGTACCATAGCTGTATTGGTCCCAAGAGACTCGGTAAATGCTGCTTTTGGCCCTCGCACCACCRTTTGGGTAGTAGATTCCGCAATAGAACGCTTTTCTCCACCTTTAGTGCTAGCGCTCAGTGCTCGGTCTACTCCGTCTATTAAAATAAGAGTATCGCCTGCCATTAAAGATGCAAACAGGTCATCCAAGTTAGTGACGGACGATATATTTCCAATGGTCATCATATCTTCAGAAAGCAGGTCTAACGCATTGTACTGATTTATTTCTCCTTTATGATCATCCTTCATCATAGATTGCAGTAGATACTCTTGAATCGACTGATTGTCTACAATTCCATCTACATAGACAATGGCTGTTTTAATATCGGAATTGCTCCCCATTTTTATCTCACGAATAACAACATCTGAACTATTTCCGGTTTTCTGCTTAATCATGTTAAGGTTGTCCGATAATGAAACTTGTATCCGTTCTATTGGGTGATCAGTAGTTTGATTTTCGTCATCCTGTGGTCGTTTCTTTTTTGGTTTGCGATCTTTAAAAAAMGAAGGCATAGATTTAAGCACCCTTCTTTCAATTTTTATTACTTTAACCATATAAGAGTTTTTTTATGTAAAAATTAACAATAAATATTTATGTATCATCATAGAAGAAAGAGAAGAACCTATTAAATGGAGCGTGATAAATATGAAAATCATGGGTATTAGTCTTTTAATGATGGGATGCTTAATGGGCTTTTCTTTAGGCATCGATATTCTCCAAGGATTTGATGTTTCTCAGGCGTTGTACAACGCCGTGAGTCCATTTAGGGTAATGGAGGTTGCTGAATTATTTGTACTCTTTTTTCTTCTTTTTCTTTTTTTTGCTGAATCTTTATATCTTTTTATGAAGAAGAAAAAGCAAAGCAAGTAACTATATACTTATAAGTCGCTATTTTTTTAAATAGGAGATAAAAATAATAGGAATGTAGCTCAGGCTATCCGTTCAATCGTTTCTTTTATTAATCAATGGTTCACATAAAGTAATTCATCATCTAGATTATTTAGTTGGTTTTTTATCCATTCCCTTACATTATTCATTCTGGAATCAAACGCCATTTGAAAGAGACCAGTTAACTGAAAATCTGTAAAATGACTTCCTTTTAATTGGAGAAAAGCCTCATGATAGGAAGAGAAATGAAGCTGTTTGAATAAGAAATCATCCATTGCCTCTCGAATATATTCTTCATTTTTCCAACAATTCATGGGAACATGAGCAAATTGCCAAGGCCTAAAGACACCAGGATAAATAGCTTCAACTATTTGAAAAGGGGAATAGCCTAAAAGAGTAAAGGCGCCACCTAAACCATGTTGTTTAAAAAAATGAAAATTAACCTGAAAGGGTATTTCTTCCATAGGAATCTTCATTTTTTCCTCTATTACATATCTTACTGCCTCAATAGCTCTTCTCTTTCCTTCTTCTCCATCCCAATATTTATCAGGAGCTTGTTGGAACTGCCAGGGTTTAAACCTTCCTGGGTAGGCATTATCAATGACTTCATAATAATTCCATCCATAAAGCATTGCAGGGGGTCTGAGACGATGAGACCACAATGTATTGGCGCTTACTTGAAAAGGGATTTCCTCGATAGGGATCGATAAGCGTTGCTCAAGTAAATAGCATGTCATATAGCGCATATATTTTTTTCCTTCATTACCTACAAAGAAATAATTGGGAAATCGTTTTCTTCTCTTCTCTAGAACATCTTGATAAATTTCAATGACTTGTTCTCTATTCACTATCGAAAGCCCCTTTTGAGAAAGTATATTTGTTTATTATTATGTATAATAATGGGATTTATATACGGATGGGGCTGAATCTGCATACGATACATAATAAAAAGAAAAGCTACTGATCCTTTATCGGTAGCTTTTCTTTTTATTATGTAAATAGGGATAAGGGAATTGATAAAGGAAAAATAATATACTCGTGCATATTGGTTCTTGAAACCAAACTCCAACGAGTCTGCCATCTTTTCTAAGCTGCGAATTTTTTGTGTTTAAAACAAAAAATGTAATCGTTTTCTACTTTGATTTGTTGTAAAATAAAAAAGGCATGTTAATTGGAGATTTTTCGAAATGTCATCTTAACTCATTGAGCCTATTCCCACATCACAGCACCAGGGAATAGGTTTTTTCTGCAATTATGGATATAGTATTTAAACCTAAATTTAAAGTAGGATCATTTGTATAAATTTAACAATAACACAAAATATATAGTTCATAAAAGTATACATTTACGGACGTGAGGTTTTAAAAATAAAACTATCAATTTTAACGTTCGTTTACATTTTAAATCACATTACGAACGTTCAATTAATCACATATACTTATACGAACTGTTTTACTCCACTAAAAAAATAAATGTTCACTTTATTTTTTGACTTCAGTAGCACTCTAAAGAAAATTTATCTACAATAAAATATAAATTTTTTCTGTCACAAGCTCTTTACCTATTTAAGCACGGCCATTATAAAAGTAGGTGTTTAATAATGTCTACTGAATAAAAAGGAGCATCATTCTATAGTGATGTCCTTTTATATATAATAAATTGTATAAGCTATACATTCTTAATTTTCTATAAAGCAAAAAATAGCTTTTTTTTGCCTCAAATCGTGTTGCTAGCGAACTCATACGCAAAATTAAAAGTCTTTTCATGAATAGTTGTATTAGTAATTTCCTCATACTACCTCTTATTTTATCTTCAAATTTTCAAATAATACATCTAGGAGGTGTTTTTATGCCAGAATATGGTTCAACACATAATAACAACCATAGTAATAGTTATGATACTAATGGTGGAAATATCCAACCAGTAGATGTACCAAAATCAAATAGTAAAAAGATTCCTGCTAATAATGATGGTCTAAGTGGAAAAGTAAATGCAAACCTCGGCTACCATCCAGAAAAATAGCACGAAAAAACCACCCTACAGAAGTAAGGTGGTTCTCCGATAAGTTTTATCTTACAAAACTAAAACCATGTAGAATCTTTTTTTATTTTGTAGATTATACCATTTAATGAAAAAGAGAGCAACCTTAAAGTTACTCTCTCTCACCAAAAATAAACACAAAATGTGTGTGTGGTGGTGTTTAGTATACCATCTTTGTACATTTGTTGAAAGACCTTCTATCTATATCATGCCATCATATAGAAGGTCATTCACGTGAACTACCCTCGGAAGGTATAACAACATTCTTATCAAATAAATCATCTTTTAAACCACTTACATAAATAACCTCTTATGATTTTTTTATCGATTCAAATAATATATGTAGGAGGTGATTTTTATACCAGATGAGGCAAATGAAGGTCATGAACCACCAAAAACAGGTGATAATGGTACTGGTGGTGGAGATCCATTTGATGATGTTGATGATCTTGATACACATGTAACCCCACCAGTTAGTGGTCCTACTTTTTACAGAGCAGATCATGATGAAGATGGTTCAGATAGACCTTCTGGTAATTCAACTGTTGCGACAAGATTAACACGAGAAGAACACAGTAATAATCCATTTGAATCCACTCATGCATCAATGGCACATGCATCAATGGCACGATATGCAGAAGCCGCAAGAAATAATAGGATGAATAATAATAATCGTTATAGATAATCGACATAGGCCATATTTGTCGTCACTAAGAGTAAAAGTTAAAACTATATTTTTTATAAGTTAGTTTATATATTTACTCCGTTATATAAAGAATATTAATTTTGTATAATGAAGTAAATATATGTTACAGAAAACATAGTGGCGTTAAGTGTTTAGAGGTTTTCTGTTTGGTTATCATTAATATAAAAATTTCTTAAAAGGAAAGTAGAAGATAGGTTGGCACATGATAATAAGTGAAAATCTGTATTCTTCGTTAGTAAGAGTAATAAGTTTTCACATCTGGAGCATACTACTCATGAAGTGTTTAAATTCTAAAATGCAAGGCTCTTATCTACGTACTATTTAACCTAAAAAAACTACTGACACACATGCGCCAGTAGTTTTATTTATTTTACTCTCTGGGGTCAGTCCCATCATCTATTAGAGAACTCTTTTTATAAAATTTTTTATTCAAATTTAAAAAATTCTTCCGGATAGAGGTGGTTTTTGCTCTCTATTTTTACCAAACTGCTCTTTTTCATCAACGAGTACTAAGATATTTCCTTCTTTGACTGAGTTACCATAGTATTCAGCCTCATCTTTAGAAAGACCTATTTCAACAAGAGCTCCTGTTAATCCTCCAACTCCTGCACCCGTTACAGCGCCAGTTAACACGGCTGCAATTGGTCCCGCGGCAACAATCGGTCCTATTCCTGGAATAGCAAGTGCACCAGCTCCTGCTAATAAACCTGTTAGCCCACCAAGAGCTCCACCAGTTAGGGCACCTGTTGCAATTCCATCAACCACTTCAGTATCTGTTTCTTCTGTTACTCTATCTACCTCTCTACTGTCTTGCCCGATGATGGAGATGTCACGTGTAGCGTACCCTTGATTTTTAAGATCTTCTACAGCTGCAATGGCTTCTTGCTCAGATTTGTATATCCCTACAACTCTCTTTGCAGTTCGTTCCATTTTCATCTCCTCCTATTCTTTTTAAATTTGAATAAAAAATTTTATAAAAAGAG